>CANJJY010000150.1 GCA_947474445.1 Oligoflexaceae bacterium | reverse complement strand
CAGGGCGCTTCAATCAGCGGGAGCTAAGCGGCTTATAACTCCGTTCTACAGCGCCTGTATAAATCTGTCTTGGCCGACCGATTTTGGTGTCTTTGGATTCAGCCATTTCCTTCCACTGAGCTAGCCAACCCGGTAAACGACCAAGGGCAAACATCACCGTGAACATATTCGTTGGGATGTTGAGCGCCTTATAGATGATACCTGAATAAAAATCAACATTTGGATACAACTTGCGTTCGACAAAGTAAGGATCTTTGAGAGCCTCTTCTTCAAGTCCTTTGGCTATATCAAGCAAGGGATCTTTAATTTTCAATTTCGCCAGAACAGCATCGCACGATTGCTTGATGATACGCGCTCTTGGATCAAAATTCTTATAGACCCGATGACCAAAACCCATCAGCCGAAACGAATCGTTTTTATCTTTGGCCTTTTGAATGAATTTTTTGTATCCCCCACCGTCTGCCTGGATTTCTTGCAGCATTTCAATAACAGCTTGATTCGCCCCACCGTGTAATGGCCCCCAGAGAGCACCTACGCCGGCAGCAATCGCCGCATAGATATTGGCTTTTGACGAACCGACTAAACGCACGGTAGAGGTCGAGCAATTCTGTTCGTGATCGGCATGGAGAATGAGAAGAACATTCAACGCCTTTACCACCTCAGGATCTGGCTCCTGTCCGTGCATCATTTGCAAGAAATCTGTACAGTAATCGTAGCGCGAAGATTGAGCTTGAACGAGCGGCTCTTTGCGACCAGTCCGGTAAGTAAAAGCCGCAAAGTTCTTCACTTGCGCCATCAACTGCGTCATGACCTGAGAAGCTTTTTCTGCACTCAAATCTTGATCGAGATATTCAGGGTAATAAGCAGACATCGCCGATAAAACTGATCCTAAAACCCCCATAGGATGCGCATCGCGAGGAAATGCCTGAATCATACTTTGCAGTTCAGGTTTAGTCTGACTCTGCGCGTTGATCGCTTGCGTGAAGCTCTTCATCTGGGCGGCCGTGGGCAATTCGCCATAAATCAGAAGATACGCAACTTCCATAAAACTCGACTTTTCAGCCAACTCTTCAATGGGATACCCGCGGTAACGAAGAATGCCACGCTCGCCGTCAAGAAAGGTAATCGCTGACGTGCAAGCTGCAGTGTTCATAAACCCGTGATCGAGCGTTACCAGTCCAGTATCTTGGCGGAGCTTATTGATATCCAGGCCTAATTCACCTTCACTCCCTTCGAGCACCGGTAATTCGAGGCCTCGGTCATTATAGTTCAGTTCCGCTGAATTCTTGGTCATGGGCATTTTTCTCGCTACTGTCATTGTATTCTCCTCAGTTCGCCGCCAAGATAGCGTTTCGCGCAATACCCAGCGTATCGGAAGGGGGAGAATAGAGTTTAACGAAAATCGAAACCTACTGAAATGTTGCCTCAAAAGGACGAATCTCGCCCTGCAATCGAATAACCGTCTTTTCCAGCAAGTTAAAACTTCTTCTTCAGAGAGGCACTTTCTCACTTATCGATGAAGGTCTCAATTTGATCCGCCTCGGCTCGTTCGCCCTATAGCGAAGGAGATTCCACGTTTTTCGACTCCAGCTCTAGGATCTTCTGCTGAAGCCATGCCGCGTAAGGCTGAAGACCATGTGCCAAAAGATCGAGCTCTAACTCCTTGAGCTCTGTACGGAACAATTGTCTGTCCAAAATATAAGTAAGGTCTATTTCTGCCGTTGCGAAATCGCGCCCCCTTAAAGCCAATTTGAGACGATAAAGATGCGCGCTTTGATCCTCGGGATCCATTTCCAGCAAGCGATTCAAGTAATAATACTGATCTTCTACTCGTTGGCTATTCTCCAAAGCCGTGCGCAGCCGGTATAGCACGAAGCGTGGAGAACTGCCAACAGCTCCGCCAACGAACAAGGAGATCCCCAAGAGGATTGCCACCAACCAACCTTGTGTAGGTTGCAAAGGCAAGAGCCTGTTGGGCTTCACGCGAAGCAACACATACGCAAATGTGACGCCAACAACTAGACCACCCATATGCGCTGCGTTATCAATCTGCGGTATAATAAATCCAAATAAAATATTCGCAACTACCATTCCCGTATAGGCGCCGGTTCGTGGCTTGTACCCGGTCATTTGTTTGATACGCGCTTGTACAATCCGTTCGACATAAAAGCCGCATCCCAACAAGCCAAACAAGGCGCCTGAAGCTCCTACGCTAGGCATCAAGGAGCTGACAGAACTGGCAACGCTTCCCCCTATTCCAGCTAAAAGGTAAAGCAGCAGGTAGCGATACGGGCTGAGCAGACTCTCAAGTTGAAAGCCCAGTACATAAAGAGCCCAATTGTTGAGGGCAAAATGAAGAAATCCTCCATGGATAAACATGGGGGTAATTAAGCGCCAATATTGTCCTTGAGCAATGAGAACCGGGTCCTTGGCTCCGAACCGCTTAAGAACGTCGAGATCAACTGAAAATAGACCATAGTCAGGGGAGAGGTAGGCCGTTATCAAAAACACAAAGGTATTGATCAGTATGATGCGCCCTGTCCACGTCCCTCCAAAAAATTGGAGTCCCCTGGGTTGGGCCACAGGGGGGATTAAAGGAGCTTCAATCGGACCCGAATCATCTCGTTGTGGGGTATACACAAACGCCTTTGTTCACTAAAGAATAATATAATCGGCCTGAGGAGCGTGCATGTCGAGCCAGCGGCTTGCTCTGAGTTCTTGTCCAGATGCGTGCTGACTGGAAAGCATCCATACCGGAGTCGTGCCATACTCGGGGTTAGAAAGGAATAAAAGAACTTGTGTGACCTCCAATTCGTCCGCACTCGACTTTAAAACCTCTGCCGATAGGCGCAAAGTCTGTCCTTCCTGAAGCCCCATGTGAATATGATCGCTGTGGAGGACGAGGCGATCGTAACGCCCACTGGGCGGCGCACTTTCAAAGTGAATTTCAAATTCAGAGTCGGCTCGCTTCTGCAATTTGACGACTTTATACGTCCCACCAATGCGCAGTAGTTTCTCGTTCTCTGCCTCGACGGGCGCAGGTAGAGCCGCATTACTTAAATTTTGGCCCTTTGTCTCTGCTTCAGTCGCCTCAGCTCGCCCGGTAGATGAGAGCAAGAACACAAGAAAAATTCCGAGAATACGCATATCAGACCCCCCCAATGATTATTCAAGGTTTATTTATCAAGTCTAGCAGGGAGCCCCGACGGAGCCACGAAGAAAGCGCAAGTATTTCATCATGCAATGAACGGTCGATATCCATAGCTGGGGATATAACTCGAACAGCATCATAGATGCGTTTTAGCTTCGGGTTTGGAGAAAGGGGTTTGAGGAGATCGATTCCTTGACAAGCACTCAAGAGCTCGATCGCCAAAATATGGTTAAGATTATCTAAGATTCTTCTGACTTTCATACCAGCAATGGGCCCCATGCTAACGTGATCTTCTTTGTCGGCCGAGGTTGGGATACTATCGACCGAAGCTGGATGGGCAAGAACCTTGTTTTCTGAGACTAAAGAAGCAGCCACCACGTGGGGAATCATGTAGCCGGAATTGAGCCCACTCTCTCGAGTTAAAAACGCCGGCAGCCCACTCATTTGAGGATTCGTCAATTTTTCAATTCGACGCTCAGAAATACTGCCGATTTCGGCAGCTGCAATCGCTAAAAAATCTAATCCCAGGGCTAGGGGCTGACCATGAAAATTGCCGCCACTTAGCATCTGGCCATCCAGAAAACAGAGGGGATTATCCGTAACGCTGTTTAATTCGATATTAACCGTGCGTTCAACAAACGACAGAGTGTCGTGGCTAGCACCATGAACCTGAGGAATGCAACGAAAGCTATACGGATCTTGCACTCGACCACAGTCTTGATGCGATTCAACGATTGGATCGGGTTCGCTGAATAGAAAACGAAGACGCGCAGCGCTCGCTAATTGACCAGGATGAGGCCTGATTTCATGGATACGCGCATCGAAGGCCGCTACAGTACCTCGCACGGCATCAAGACTCAGCGCCGCTATAATGTCAGCCGATTGGAAGAGGATTTTAGCCTGTTCAACTGCCAATGCAGCCAGCACACTCATATAGTGGGTGCCGTTGATCAGGGAAAGTCCTTCCTTTGGGCCCAATTTGTGAGGAGCGACATTTGCCTTTCTGAGAGCTTCCTGCGCGGGCATTACCTGACCTTGAAACGTGACGCGACCTTCACCGATCAATCCAAGAGCTAGGTGTGCAAGAGGCGCTAAATCCCCCGATGCACCGACGCTGCCTTGAGAAGGAACCAGAGGTAAAATATCATGCTTAAGAAAATCCAGAATCGTTTCCAAACAAGGGAGAGACACCCCCGAGTGACCGAGACTGAATGTATGCGCTCTCAAAAAGAGTAAACTACGGACAACATCTTGGTCCGCGTAAGCACCGACACCACATGCATGGGAACGGATCAGGTTTTCTTGCAGCTGGGCTAACTTGTGCGTTTCAATCCGCACATCTGCTAAATACCCGAAACCAGTGTTGATGCCATAATATGTCTGGCCCGATTGCAGAGCTCGCTCAACGATTTGTCGATATTCTGCGACGCGCTGGCGACTTGAGGCAGGAAAGGTGAAATTGATGGGCCCAAGAACGGTTTGCTGAAAAAGTGTGCCCGTATCGAGGACATCCTGCCCCAATTGAAAGCTCATACAACTCCTCGCAGTGTTTTCAAAGCAGCGGCCCGATCTCGAGCTCCGTAGAAAAAGGTTCCGGCGACGAGAACTTGAGCACCTGCAGCAACGACCGCTGGAGCCGTCTCGGCATTGATACCACCATCGACCTCAATCAAAACCTCGTTGGTACGCCCAAGCGAATCAAGCATAGATCTAAGCACTTTAATTCGTGAAATTGCTGCAGGTATAAAACTTTGGCCGCCAAAGCCTGGGTTAACCGACATGATATTTACAAGATCGACATAGGGTAACAGAGGCTCAAGCAGTGATAGGGAAGTGCCGGGATTGATTGCTACTCCAGCTTTCGATCCAGCCGCTTGAATTGCATGGATCAAACGATGACTGTGCACCACCGATTCGATGGGAAACACAAGAATATCGGCTCCCGCCGCCACATAATCGAGCGCAACTTGATCAGGATTAGAAACCATAATGTGAACATCTAGGGGGATTTTACTGGACTGCTTAAGCGCCTTGACGAGTGGCAAACCGTAACTGAGATTGGGGACAAAATGCCCATCCATAACGTCGACATGATGGAAATCGACGCCCAAAGATTCGGCTGATCTAATTTCCTCACCGAAGCTCAAGGGATTGGCAGCCAAAAGCGAAGGGGCTACCAATACCTTAGACTTCATTCTCGACCCCTTCTGTCATGCGCTGCCGCTTGATGACTTTCTTTTTAACAATGCTCGCCTTTAAACGACTCATCCTTACGGTGAAAACGATGCCATCGATATGATCGATTTCATGTTGTAGGCAGACAGCAAATAAGCCGTTCGCATGAACCTCAAACGTTTCGCCCTTTTCATTCTGAGCCGTGACCCAAACCTCTGCCGCCCGGTCTACAAATTCAAAGATCTCAGGAAAACTAAGACAGCCTTCTTGCCATTTAATTTTTCCGGCTTTTTTCGTTATCACAGGATTGATAAAGGTCCACCGCTGATCGTGCCAGCTTTCCTTTTTTTCTTCCTGCTCTTCATAGCGGTTATCGGCCCAAGGGATCAAAATAGTCAAAACACGCTGGGCGACGCCCACCTGATTGGCAGCCAATCCGATTCCGCCTGCCTCATCCATGGTATCGTGCATGTCTTGCACAAATTTCTTCAGGTTCTCATCGAAAACGGTCACTTCTGTTGACTTTGTTTCCAGCACTGTGGCTGGCCATTCTACTACTTTTAATATTGCCATGATGAGCCAAGCTCCTCCTTTGTCTAACTGATCTGACGCCTCTCCTTCGCAGTATCCATGGGGTCTCAAATTCAAGGCCTGAGACGGCGGAGAGAAGAGTTGCGTACCTTGTATTTAAGCACCCAACATAATTAACAAATTAATAAAATTGGGAGAGTTTGAATAACGTTATAACCCGATTGAGCCTCGAAAGCGCCTGCCTGCATACAAATAACAGGAAGAGAGCTTTCTGGTCCAGAGTCTTTACGCCGCTATCGGTCGGAAGGGAAGGCTGGAAATCCGCAGGAGCAGGTCCTAGGATTATCAAAACACTAAAGATTTTCTGATTTTACGTCTTCCTTATCCCTTAACGCTATTCTAGCCATGTCCTTGAGTTCATCCCACGCCTGGTCGATTTGTCGATCAACCGCCTGCACTAAGCTGTTTTGAACAAATAGGTCATGTGCCCAGAAGAACACCATCTGATCTTTAATATCGATCGACAAGATAAAGACCCAAACAACGCCGGTTAACAGAGCCTTGCTCAACCACCTTACAAAATCGCGCATAACTGGATTCCCTCCAAAAAGTAAAAGCGCCCAGGAAGAAGATCTACCTTCTTCGCGGAGCGCTTGGTCGAGATTCGCCTGGCGTTTGACTTCAGCTTGCTAAGCTTTTGCCTTCACGGCGTGCTCTCATCTTATCAAGTTTGGTCGCGTCATGCGCCTGCGCCGGCTCGAAGAGTATTTCGAATACTTCATTATACTCACGAACGAAATGAGGCTTCAAGCTACGACGCACATTTTGGGGAAGCTCTTCGAATAAGGCCCGATTCTTCTCGGGAATGATCACGTCGACAATGCCTTCACGCATGGCTGCTAAAAGCTTTTCCTTGAGCCCCCCGATCGGCAAAACTTTGCCATGTATCGTAATTTCACCCGTCATCGCTGCTCTTTTCGGGGGAGTTTTCAGCAAGGCGGAAAGAATCGCCGTGGCCATCGCTATACCAGCTGAAGGTCCATCTTTGGGAACTGCTCCAGCCGGGACGTGAATGTGAATCTCATTCAGATCGAGACGCTCCGTGTCGACCCCAAACTCCATCAGCTTAGACCGCACAAAACTAAGGGCAGCCTGGGCTGATTCCTTCATGACCTCTCCCAATTTCCCGGTCAAGACCAGCTGATGCTTGCCAGTCGGAATCAGGGTACATTCGATCGCCATCACCTCTCCACCGTATTGGGTATAAGCCAATCCGAGGGATACTCCAATGTGCGGCTCTTGGTGATAGAAGTTGTCGTCGTATCTCTGGGCACCCAAGTGCCTCTGAATGTGGGTCGGCGTCAACTTTAAAGCGCCGCGCTTCTTAACTTGTGTGGTTTCATCTTGTTCCGCATACATGCGAGCGATCTTTCGGCAGACTGAAGCGATTTTCTTTTCCAAACCGCGGAGTCCACTTTCCCGTGTATAGCCATTGATAATAGTCGCCACGCAGCTTTTTGTGAAAGATACCTCAGACTGATCGAGTCCTGCTTCTCGCAGCTGCTTTGGGATCAAATATTGATTAGCAATGGCGAGCTTTTCTTCTTCAGAATAACCTGACACTTCTATGACTTCGAGGCGATCGCGCAGAGGAGCTGGGATCGTATCCAAGGTATTAGCATTAGCGATAAACATGACATCGGATAGATCAAAAGGAATACCAAGGTAGTGATCGACGAAATTTTTATTTTGCTCAGGATCAAGAACTTCCAACAAAGCTGAAGAAGGATCGCCTCGATGATCCGATGCCAGCTTATCTATCTCATCGAGCATGACAACGGGATTCATCGTTCCACCGTTTTTCATGGCTGTAATGATGCGTCCTGGAAAAGCTCCCACATAGGTCTTTCGATGGCCACGGATATCAGCTTCATCACGCACTCCACCAAGTGAAATACGAGCAAATTCACGACCCAGGGCCTTGGCAATCGACTTACCAAGACTGGTCTTACCGACTCCAGGAGGTCCGACAAAACAAATTATTGGACTTTTGGCTTCAGGATTAAGCTTCTTAACAGCTAGATATTCAATCAATCTGTCTTTGACTTGTTCGAGACCGAAATGATCGGCATCTAAAATCGCTTTTGCCTTATGTAAGTCGAGGAATTCTGGGGATTTTTTACTCCAAGGGAGGGCCAAAATCGTTTCAATATGGGTGCGGGTCAACGCGGCTTCACTGGTGTCCTGATGCATGCGTTCGAGTCGCTTCAGTTGGCGACCGACTTCTTCTTTGGCTTCTTTGTTTAGCGCCAGAGAATCGAGCTTCTGCCAGTATTGATCAATCTCGTCTTTCCCATCGGAATCGCCAAGTTCAGATTTTATCACACGCATTTGCTCACGGAGGTAGTGTTCCCGCTGCATGCGGCCAATTTCATCTTTTGCGTGAGATTGAATTCTCACTTGCATCTGAAAAACTTCGATTTCGCGTGATAAACAGGCGTAAACACGCTTGAGTCTATCGAGAGGTTGATGGACGGCAAGAATCGCCTGAGCTTCCTGCACCTTCATCCCTAAATTCGAAGCAACGAGATCGGCTAGCCGGCCCGGTTCGTTTACATCTTCAAGGATCATTAGAATGTCAGGAGAAAGTACCTTCCCGAGAGTAACAACTTTTTCCAGGCTCTCGCGAACGGCCCGAATCAGGGCTTCTATTTCACTAGAATTATTGGCTATTTTTGCTTCTTGGATCGTTTGTACCACGACGTTGGGATAGGGCTCAGTCTGCACCAATTCGCGGACAATTGCTTTATGAAGACCCTGGACCAAAACCTTCATGCGGCCATCAGGCAGCTTCCTAGTCCTCATGATCGAACAAACAGTTCCAATATCGTAGACGTCGAATGGCGGTTCTAGATGAGATTCTAAACCTTCTCCTTCATGACCCACCACCTTGAACGCGGAAAGAAATATCTTTCGTTGTTTGGCCAGAGCATTCTCAACAGCATTGACACACAGGTCCTCATTGATAAAGACTGGGACAATCATATTGGGAAATACTACGATATCCTTCAGAGGCAGCAGTGGCATCTCACTGTTGACGACTGCGAGCTTTCCCTGATTGGATTCCGACATTCTAGACTCCCACTTTAAAAAGGCCTATCCGTTTACACTCATCCCGTATTTTGTTTCGGTCGCTGACTGACAAACCTTAGCCCTCAGTGCAACAACACGTCACGCAAAGCATTGAGCGGAGTTCAAAAATCAGTCTATTACCGTAATGATGATGCACAGATCACCAGATTGATTATCCAGCCTATCACCCAATCCTTTGATGACAAGGACCTTGGGCATTTCACAGGCGGGATCTAGACTGATCTCGTATTCGAATTTTTCTCGTTTTTCGATTCGCTTCTTCGCGTCCGTTTGGATGATGCTGCGAGAGAGTCGAATCACCTTTTTGAAGGCTTGGCCAAGCTGAGATCGTGCGATGCTGATGGGGAATTGAAGATCCAATTTGTGGTGATGCTGGCACCAGTGCTCGAACGAAATCTCTTCAATGAGAACAGACTTACAGAAATCCTCTAAATCTTCAGCCTCTTTGCAGGAGGCGGGGTCGGCTACAAGTTGCTTTTCAGACTCTCCTTGCGGCCGATCCTTCTTCACTCAACTTACCTCTGGCTGACCCGAGGTTTTGGGAACGAATACGCTGACCATGGAAGGCCTTAGCAATCGTCCATTCAGGGTGTAGCCCTTTTGGAATTCATCTTTAACTCGTTCTGTCGGAACATCGTCAACTTCAATCCGCTGAATCGCCTGATGCAGATTAGGGTCGAAGGGTTTATCTTGAGCTTCAATCGATTTCAGTCCGTGCTGCTCCAAGATCTGGAGAAATTGCCTGTGCACCATCCGAACACCTTCGACCACTGGATTACTTCCACCTTGGGTCTGGACTGCTTTTTCAAAACTATCTAAGACCGGTAAGACGTCTTGCAGCAGCTTTTCCGTCCCATATTTGAGCAAATCTGCCCGCTCACGTTCTTGGCGTCTGCGCATGTTTTCCGTGTCCGCCAGACTTCGCAAATAGCGGTCTTTCGTATCGAGCAGCTCGGCTTCGAGTTCTTTGACTTTAGCTTCGAGTGATTGAGATTCAGATAGATCTTCGGTCTTCCCGTTCTCACTTCGTTCT
>CANJJY010000149.1 GCA_947474445.1 Oligoflexaceae bacterium | reverse complement strand
ATGTTAGTGATTTAAATTCAAATCTCAGGCTGTCGCAGATCTGATGAGCCGAGAATTTCAGCGACTTACACATTTATGAGCAAGAGGGGTGCGGCTGTTGCCGCGGCGGACACAGGCGTTCACTTCCTGAGCAGGACGGATGAAGGGGCACGACCCCGGTCCAAAAACACTAACCCTTTCTGATGGCTAGCGGCCGAGAAAAGCCAGGTTATTTCGGCATTAAGCTTGCTCCCTTTTCAGCTCAAGAGCTTCCACTTGGTAGGAGCTTTCACGTGCATGGGGAGCTTGTCATGATAGCTGATCGTCTGCTACTGGTGATATGTTCGTTGGTGCTGGGTATGGCTGCCGTCGAGCTTCTGTCTCCTTTTGCAGCGCAGTCACCCTCGCGCTTTGTGCAGCGGATCGAGGAATTGAAGGCCGGACGTTTGCCACCGGAAAAGTTTGTTCGCGCTCTGGAGCGGTATCAGAACGCGGAGTTTGCGCGAGCGGTCTGTCGCCATAGTCTAGGACAAACGGCGGCCCTTTGCCGCGAGGAAGAAAAAGCTACTCTCGGGTGGGCTTTATGCGCAGCAGCCGGACGTTCTGCGGCCGATTGTCTGGCACCAAAGCAGGCGAGTCTGGGATTTGGAATTTGTATGGCGGGCGGACGCGATTTGATCGATTGTCAGTATGTCGATAATCCTTCGACGGGATTTGGCCTTTGTATGGCTGCGAGGCGTAGTTTCCATGAATGCACGGCCGAGACGAATCCTAGCATTGCTTTTGCCTACTGTATGGAAAAAGGTGAGTCGCTCAGTCATTGTTTGAACCAGACGCGTTAATCCCATCCCTTGCCGCTTGTTGGCACTATAGAATAAGTGAGTGATCAACCATGGATGATGCTGTTCATCATTTTCCCGAATCGACTCTCTGGTTGGTAACCCAAGAGCCTGTCCTCAATGAATTCATTTGCTATCTTAAAGATAAGAAGGATCGCTTTCTCGAAGAAGGCTTGATGGGGCAGGAGCTGGTGTTTCAACGCCAGCAGTTGCAGGAAGTCAGGCGTTCCTTTGATCGCATGGTGTGCCGCGGCGAAGAAAAGCTTCACCGTCTTTGCGGCCTCTTGAGTGAAAACTTCTTTGCCCAGCAGTTGCAATTGAAAAGCGTCGTGATAGCCCAATTGCCGGGAACGACCCAGCGCCTCAAGTTGCAGCAGGATATCGACAAGTCGGAAATCTACGGCCGTACGGATTTGGATTTAGGCAACTGGCTCATGGAGAAAATGCGCTTTCAGGGCCCCTTGGGCTGGGATAAGCCGCGCCTCATTGCGAATTTCGTCGAATACCAGCCGCTTTATCATAATCGCTTTGGCATCAATAAAATGATTTCGCGGATCAAGGCGGAAGAGGAAATCTGGTCCAAGGTGGTCGATGAGATTTTTCACCTCGACAAGCTCGTGACTCAGGACAAGAAGCTGCGCGAACTCAGCTACTTCATCAAAGATGTGTTTGGGATCAAGATCGTGGTCGACTCCAATGAACAGATCGATGGCGTGTTTGCGGCGCTGAATAGCCTCAATTGGGAGAGCGAAAAGCTCGCGATGCACGGTGTGCCTTATGAAGATTCGACGCGTAGCCTGCGCCTTCTCGAAGTGAAAAATCATGTTGGTGAGAGTAAGGATAGCGGTTGGCAGGCCATGAAAGCGGTTTACTCCTGGTGGTCAAAAACCTTTGAAGTTCAAGTCCAGTCCATGAATAGTTTTCTGCGTGAGCAGGAGCGTCTGACGAGCGAAAGTCACGCGGCCTTCAAAGAGCGACGGGAGCGCATTCGGCTTCAAGTCGCCGATCAATTGCCTTTATTCGGTTTTTACCTGGAATTATTGCGGTGGCTATTCATTCATCCTAACCAAGATCCACCCGTCATTGATGGTCTGATCATTCGGATGAAAGACTAGTCGCGGCAGGGGCAAAGACCCCTTTCCACCAGTCGAGAATCTCCTTGCGTCGGCTCATCTTTTCCTCCACCATGATAGAGCTTCGAAATAGTGAGGCCACTGGAGGAGTACTTCGATTTATGTCGTTGGCTGTACGAATAGAAAACGTCTCGAAAGTGTATCCCCTCGGCAAAACCTCGGTCCAAGCTTTGAAGAATATCGAACTCGCCATTCAAGAGGGCGAGTTCACGACGATCGCCGGACCCTCGGGCTGCGGGAAGTCCACTCTCCTCAACTTGATCGGCTGCATGGACACGCCGACGACGGGTGAAGTGTATGTAGAAGGCCAACCCATTTCCCAGCTTAAGGATAAAGAGCTGACGCGTCTGCGTTTGGAAAAGTTGGGATTCATCTTTCAAAGCTTCAACTTGATTCCCGTGCTCACCGTCTATCAAAATATCGAATTTCCCTTGCTCATACACGGTGGATTCACCAAAAAAGAGCGGGCTGCGCGGATCGATGCCCTGATGGAAGAGGTGGGACTGCAACCTCAGGCCCAGCAGAAGTCCAATGAGCTATCGGGAGGACAAAGGCAAAGGGTGGCGATAGCCCGCGCCCTCGTCACGCAGCCGCGCATCGTCTTGGCCGACGAACCGACCGCTAACCTCGATTCAGCGACGGGCGAGCGCATCATTGATTTGATGAAGACGATCAATCGGACTCACAA
Organism: Oligoflexaceae bacterium; assembly: GCA_947474445.1. GTDB lineage: Bacteria > Bdellovibrionota_B > Oligoflexia > Oligoflexales > Oligoflexaceae > Oligoflexus. Next base: position 7,465 of record CANJJY010000149.1, on the reverse strand, counting down.
GACCACGTTTATCTTCTCCACCCACGATCCTCAGGTGATGAAGCAGGCCAGTCGCGTCGTGCGGCTTAAAGATGGTGCGGTTCTGGAAGCGTAAGCGCGACGCCTGCGCCCTGTTCCCTGCACGGGGGAGGGACTAAGGGAGTTATTGTCGAGTTAATTGAGTTGGTTTAGCGAGAGGATTCTGGATGCAAGTGCTCGAACTTAGCTCTCTCATCGTCAAGGTCGCCTTTAGGAACCTCTGGCTCTACCGTCTCAAGACGGTGGTCATTGCCAGCTTGCTGGGGTTTGGCTCCTTTCTGTCTATCGTCGGTCTCACCCTGCTGCGCGACGTTGAAGCGACGATGCAAGAGAGCATCATCGGTTCGGTGGCAGGGCACCTGCAGATGTATTCGAAAAAGGCCAAAGACGATCTCGCTATCTTTGGCTCGACCTTCATGGGACGTCAGGATATCGGCGTCCTCGAAGACATCTCCACCTATCGCGATGCTCTGCTGCGTCATCCCGAAGTTCAGGCTGTCATCCCCATGGGCATTGACATGGGCATGCTCGGGCGTGGCAACGAAATGGATGAAAGCCTCGACGTCTTGCGGGCGGCGCTGAAAGGCGGTGACCCGGTGATCATCAATGAACGCGTCGAACAGCTGGGCTTTCAAATCGAACAGCTCGGTCGCGAGCTCGCCGAGCGCAAGAAGGTGACTCAAGATCAGGTCGAAGTGGTCAAGGAAGAAGCGGATCTGGCCAAAGTCAAGGAGGCTGCCTTCACCGAGAGTGTCGCGCGTGGCGACGAATCCGCCTTGCAGTACCTGGAAACCCGGATCGCTCCTCTTTCGGGTGAAAAGCTGCCTATTTATCTGATGTATCTCGGGACGGATATCGACCTCTACCGGCAGAATTTTCCAAAATTTCGAGTTGTCGCCGGTGAGGTCTTGCCGCCCGGACAACGCGGTATCATGCTCAGTAACAAGGTGCGCGAAGACCAGCTGAAGAATACCGCGGCGCGCCTCTTCGACAAACTGAATAAGCGCGTGGTCAAACTGAAAATCCCCATCAAAGGCGATGCCGAAAATCTCCGGCTGGTCCAGGATTTGCCGCGGCAGTACAATCAGATCATGGCTTATTTGGATCGCGCCGAGGCGGTCGAACTCCACGAAAGCCTCAAGCAACTGGGAATCCCCGCGACCGAGGGGACTTTGATCGCGCAGCTCGTTCAGCAGGTCAAAGATTTTCTAAAGGTCGATGACCAGAACTTTGAGGCTCGCTACCGCTGGTTTTACGAACAGATCGCGCCGAAGATCAAACTCTACGAAATCTCGCCCGGCGAGACGATTCTCCTGCGGAGTTACACCAAAAGCGGCTACATCAAGAGTCTCCCGCTCAAAGTCTACGGTGTGTATAGCTTTCAAGGACTTGAAGATTCTGATATCGCGGGTGTCATGAACATTATCGACCTCGTCAGCCTCCGCGAACTTTACGGCCAGATGACCGAATCATCTCTCAAAGAATTGCAGGAGATGCGCTCCCAGGTTGGCATCAAAGAAATTGCGGCTGAAAATGCCGAGGATGCCCTCTTTGGCGATGGAGCCGCCGCGACGGTCGAGAGCCGCGTCGAGGCTCCCACTCCGGCGCCGCAAGCGACCATCCAGGTCAAACCAGTTATACCAGATATGTTCGACGTCACCGAAGTGGGGAAAGGTCTGGCGCTCAATGCGGCGATCAAGCTCAAAGACGACGTGAAGCTCCAAGATTTGAAGGAATCGCTCGAAAAAGATCTCAAATCGCAGGGCCTCGATGTGAAGATCGTCGATTGGCAGCAGGCATCCGGCTTTGTCGGGCAGTTTGTTGTGATCGTGCGTTTGGTGCTTATTTTCGCCTTGGGCGTGATCTTCGTCGTCGCTTTGGTGATCATCAACAATTCTATTATTGTGGGAACTCTCAATCGCATTCGCGAGATCGGCACGATGCGCGCGATCGGGGCTCAAAAATCCTTTGTCGTCGAAATGTTTTTAGCCGAAACGGCCATCACGGGCCTCATCGGGTCCTGTGTGGGTACATTTATCGCATTGGGTCTTTTGATCTGGCTCGGTGATTATGGGATTCCTTCGAGCCACGATGTCGTCACCTTTCTTTTTTCTGGGCCGCGCCTGTATCCAAAGTTACACCCCGGCATCATTCTGCTCAGTCCGCTCTTTGTGACCGGAGTCGCGACCCTCGCTTCGGTCTATGCCGCTCGACATGCTGCCCACGTGACGCCCGCTGAAGCGATGCAGGAAAAGGAGTAGATTGTGCATTTTTCTACGATCTTAAATATTGCCTTTCGCAATCTGATCCAAGCCAAACGTCGGACGATACTCCTCAGTCTGGCCATCGCCATCGTCGCGTCTTTGTTTCTCGTGCTCCGCGCGGTGTCGGCTTCGGTGTCGGAGAAGATGATCGAGTCGGCCACGACGCTGTCGGCTGGCCATGTCAACGTCGGAGGCTTTTTCAAGGCGCGACGCAAGTCGGCGGCACCGATCATCAGCGAGCGGGAAGAAGTCCGGCGTTTCGTGACCGAGCAGGTGCCCGAAGCGGTCGGCATCATCGATAGGCATCGCGGTTGGGGGCGTTTGATCAGTGGAGCCTCGTCGATCAACGTCGCCGTCAACGGCATCATCTTTGAAGAAGAACAACGTTTTTTCAAAGCCCTGCGGCTGGCGCCCGAAAAGGAGTATCGGAAAGACGGCAGCGATCGGACCTTCGGCAACTTCGATGACATGCAAAAACCGAATACCGTGCTGATCTTCGCTGCCCAGGCCAAAAAGCTTGAAGTAGGCGTCGGCGACACGCTGACGTTTGTTACCGAAGCCAATGGTACTCAATCGAATACAGTCGATCTTCAGATTGTTGCGATCGCCTCTGATATCGGCTTTATGAGCAACTGGAGCGTGTTCATGCCGCGACAGAATGTGCTCGATCTCAATCGCGTCGGCGCGAATACGACCGGCGTGGTCATGGTCTATTTGAAATCTGCCGATCAAGCCACGGCTGTCATGGAACGCTTGCGCGCCGCTTTGCTCAAGGCTCACTATGAGTTGATGGATCACGATCCCAACCCCTTCTTCATCAAGTTCGAAAAAGTTGCGGGTGAGGATTGGTTAGGGCAAAAGCTTGACCTCACCATCTGGAGTGATGAAATTGCCTTTGTCGTATGGGTGACGACCGCGCTCGATCTCGTGTCGGTCTTTGTCATCGGTGTTTTGGCCGTCATCATCATTGGTGGGATCATGAACGCGATGTGGATGAGCGTGCGCGAAAGAACCAAGGAAATTGGTACGATTCGGGCCATCGGCGCGCCCAAGAATTTTGTGGTGCAGGTCTTTATCGTCGAGGCCGTGTTGCTCGGACTGATCGCTTCTGCGCTCGGACTTCTGCTCGGGGGGCTGGGCCTTTCGCTCGTCAATTCCTTGCATATTCCCATCACCAACGAAGGCGCTCGCCTTTTTCTCATGTCGAATGAACTGGCGTTTGCCTTGCATCCGAGCCAATTTTTCAGTACTTTGCTGCTCTTCGCTGGCATTACCGGCGTCGCCGCTCTCTATCCGGCGCTGAAGGCTTCGCGGCTGAGACCCATCGAAGCTCTGATGCAGAGCAAATAAACCCTGAGGTTTGTCCCTCTATCTGGAGTTTGTATGAAACGCATCGCTCTCAATCTTCTCCAGCTCCTCCCCGGACTGATGACCTTCGCCTATAGTAGCCACAGTTTTGCCTTGGACGACAAGCAAGTGAAGGAGCTGGTGCTGCTGATCGATGATAGGCAGCGCAATTCCGGCGATTACGCTTCGACCGTATTTATCGATCAAAAGGAAAAGGACGGCAGCACCAAAGCTTTTGAAGCGCGCGTCTACCGCCGCGACGCTGATGATAAGTGGATGATTTTATTCACAAAACCAAAGGCTGAAGCAGGCAAAGGCTATCTGCGGGTCGAAAAGAATCTCTTCCTCTACGAACCCTCGCTCGGCAAATGGGAACGACAGACCGAGCGGGCGAACATCGCCGGAACAAACAGCCGGCGCGATGATTTTGATGAATCGCGTTTGGCCGAGGAATATGATGCTAAGTTTGTTGCCGATGAAAAACTAGGTAAGTTTCCCGTTCATCATTTGAAATTTGCCGCCAAGACCGGCATCGAAGTCGGCAGCCCGCAGCTCGAACTCTGGGTCGATCAGGAAAGCAAGAACGTCTTGAAGCGTCAGGAGATGGCGCTTTCGGGTAAACTGCTCCGTACGATCTACTATCCAGGTTGGGATAAGATGTTCAGTAAATCCAAAAATGCCGACGTCTACGTACCGCGCGAGATTCGCGTCTTCGATGAAGTGGAAAAAGGCAACGGCACGACGGTTGTGCTGCGAGACGTTAAACTCGATCCTCTCGACGCGAACATGTTTACTAAGGCCTGGCTTGAATCCCAGAGCAAATAGGCGATCAGAGTGCGGGCAGTTGCGGGGCGAATCGATAAGGCTTGAAGGGGAGCGCACAAAAGATGAAGTCCATCCAAATCAGTTCGGGGTCTTGGCTTGCTCTCGTGCTTACCGCCGCCGGGTGCTGGACCGCGCAAGCGCAGGACCAAAGAGATGAAGATATCTTCGGGGAGAAGCCGGCAGCTGAGGGCAAGAAGCCGGCGGACGGGAAAAGCCGAACCCAAAATCTGGTCGACACGCTGCAGATAGGTGGGCGACTTGAAGTCCGCAGCAGCACCGGGCAGGAGGAGCAGCAGAAGTTACCTGACGCGAGCTTTAGCCAGGTAAAGACAGCTGATGTGTACTTCGATACGAGGCCCAATCGCGATATGCGCGTTTTTCTCCGTCAACGCTTTGAAGAGCTGACGCCTGCCGTGGCGAACACCACGGCGGCGGGAACGACGCCTGCCGTCGCGTGTAGCTCCTGCGTTCAATCAAAAATCGATGAACTGTGGTTCAAGTGGAATATCGATGATGCCGTTTTCATGACCTTAGGCAAACAGCATCTCAAGTGGGGAAGCAGCCGCTTTTGGAATCCCACAGATTTCACCGCGCGCGAATCGCGGGATCCCTTTGCCCTTTTCGATCGACGCCTCGGCTCTGATCTCTTGAAGATTCATATTCCTCAGGAAAAGCAGGGGCACAATTACTATGCGATCTTTCAGTTTGACGATATGGAGCGCAATGCCGATCTCAAGTTTGCTTTGCGGGGTGAGTTTTCGGTCGCCTCCTCGGCCGAACTCGCTCTGACGGCCGAAGCGGGCAGTCGGCAACCTCAGCGCTTGGGAGTCGATCTTTCCAGCGCTCTTGGACCCTTCGACGGCAATATCGAGGCGGCCGCGACGCATCGCGTGCAAAAGCAATTCTTTGAGGGAACGCTCGATCCGAGCACCTTTCAGTTTCCTCAAGCCGTCGAAGATGAGGATCGTTGGTTCTATCAGGTCAGCGGCGGATTGCGGCAGACGGTGAAGTACAGCGATGACGACAACGTCAGCTGGGGACTTGAATATTTCTGGAATGAGTTTGGCTATGAAGAGCGTGAACTCGAACTCTATTCGCTGGTTCTGCGGCAGAGTTCGCCGCTCTATGCGGGCCGTCGGTACGCGGGCCTTTACGTTGCTCTGCAAAATCCCGGCTCGTGGAATGAGACCTCGTTTTACGCCAATGCCTTGGGCAACTTGAGTGATCAAACCACCGTCAGCCGCTTGACCGCCACCTGGGAAGTCGTCGATGCGGCGACGCTGGAAGTATACGTGAGTCGCTGCTTTGGTGAGTTCGGAGAATTGTGCTTCAAGATTCCGGAGAGCTATAAGGCTCTGGCTAATGTACCCGGCATCGCGGAACCCCTCAGGCAGGCGCTCACGCAGCTCCCGACCCGCCGCACTGTTTTCACTGCTGGGGCAGGTCTTTCACTGGTGTTTTAAGGTTCTACGCTGGAGGCATAGTATATGTAGGAGCTGGCGCCAGAAACCAGTGACCTCCGCTATTCCAGCAGTCGCTCTTGAGTCATAAATCCTCTCAGTTTGTCATAGCGATACGATCGAGGTTTTTGCTGGATATGTCGATCAAATTCAATTCTATCGATATATTTTTGTCATGTGCCGACGCTATAGGTATATTTTTGGCATATACCGACGAAATCGAATATTGTCGATATGTCATCTATCTATCTGTTATATTTAGATAAAGTGCTGACAAATGGCAAATAAGTCCAAGTTATCGATTCGTGCTGGTCCAAAGACTCGAGGCGAACTTGTCAGATGCCTAAGTTTCGCGAGGGATTCGGCGTTGCTGCTCGAAGCAGAGAAAGCTGGCTTAGCCGATGGTCTAGCGGCGACTTTGAAGCTTCTTCTGCCGTTCGGTCCAAAGATCCCACTGGCCCTGAAGGGTAGATCATAGCGCGACGTCGAGTGCCAGCCGCTCCTCCATATCGAACCTAAAAGTCCCGTAGTGCGCAAAAATTAGAGACGACAGCGCTTGCCGCTCGACCTCACTTGAGCTTTAACAGTTCGTATTTATTGATATTTAATGATTTTACTTTAGTAAAACATTTTACTAAAGTAAAATACCGTTGTGCCGATAAGATGAAAGTTGGAGGCGCTAACTGCATGGGAGAAACGAAGGGCAGTGGAAGTGAGCAAAAGGAACTGGACGTAATATTTTGGAACTCGGGTAAAGAAGGTTCAAAAGCAGAGCCGGTCAAGCGGTGGCTCAAAAATTTGGATCATCAGAGCAAAAAGCAGGTCGATAAGCTCCTTGGCTTTTTAAGAAAGGAGAAAAAAAATCTTGGGATGCCATATAGCAGATATCTTGGGGATGGTCTCTACGAGTTGAGAGATCAACGTCAGAGTGGTCCGGGATACAGACTTTATTACTGCTGGCAAGATGAGCTTTTGGTAATCCTTTTGGTAGGTGGTGATAAATCAACTCAAGAACATGATATTGAAACGGCAAAACGTCGAATGAATGATGAGGAATAATATGCGCCGATTTTCAAAAGAGCGCCTTGCGCAAATGGATAAGTATAAAGATATTCGAGATGATTTGTTTTCAAAGAGTGAGCAGGAAGAAAACGATCGAGAAGTGGAAATGGAGCTTTTAGCGCTTAAATCTATGCAAGAATCTCTTTCCAAAGAATTGATCTCTTTCATGGCAACAGAAAAAATAGGTGTTGTAAAGCTCACAGAAATTCTTCAAACGAGTTCGCGACAAACTAGCCGAATTATGAATGCCGAGGCAAATGTCACTCTCGCAACTCTTGCAAGCATAGCTCAGGTAATGAAAAAGCGTCCTCGAATCGTTTTTGAATAAATGCAGGGTCAATTTTTCTTTGCGTCTGCACTTACCAAAGCTACGAGAAGCGTTAGAAAGATTTGATCGTCGATCCACTAATAATATAATAGCTACGGAATGAGCAACCTTTCACCTAGTGCCAGCCAACCATCTAATTCTTCATTCCCCGTAAGGGCTCT
>CANJJY010000148.1 GCA_947474445.1 Oligoflexaceae bacterium | reverse complement strand
GGAGCTTGAGCTGGGCGCAGTTGATGATCCAAGTCTTCAGGTCAGTATGGATCTTCGTGAGTTTGGCGTTGACGCCTTCAACTGGCTTTTCGATCTCGCCGCGAACCGTCTCGTAGCGGAAGCTAAGTTCTTTTGCAATGCTGAGAGTCTGCGGACGCTGGTCGATTTGCCAGAAGGCTTGTGCTGGTTGCGCTGAGACAAGCGCCAATACTAATAAAAATGTTAAATGCATGGATAATTTATTGGAAATGTTCATCCTAAGCATCCTTTTAAGTTCACGGTTAGGGTCACACCCTGTGGCTTCGATTTGTTCATGGAGTTTGGCTCTGCTTTAAGAGTCCGTCAGCTCGAGACAGTTCAGCTTTTAAAGTCTCTGGAGTCGAAATTTCATACTGGTTCAAACTTGCGATCAGCAATCCAGCACGATCGATCGATGCAGAAATCTCTTCCAGAATATTTTGATAAGACTGCTCGAGAACATCGCTAGGCACATGGTCGAGGAGCTCATCGTATTTCTTCAGTCGAGATTTTAAAATGAAATTGCTCGGAGCGTCTTTTACCTGCTTTTCTAGGTCGTCGCGCAGGCCTTTGATGATGGGAATCAGGCTGGTGTCGCCCGAGCCAAGCTTCTTGTTCCAAAACATAATCACCGTGCGCGTCTGATAGATTTCGACAAGGTCGTGCAGTTCGCTGGCTTGCAACTGGGCTTTGCTCAGCCAAACATTGAGCTGCCCGGCGGTAGGCTGAGCGTCTAGAAGTTTAAAAGTGAGGGAACATGTCGCGTCGAAAGTTCTGTGTAGAGTCAGGGCCGCATTGAAGTCTTCGATATACACGGGGCCTGTTCCGTTGAGGATCAAGGTCGTCTCACCAAACCGCAACTTGGAAGAAGGATTCCCTAAACCTGCACTTACGACAATGTCGGTGTAGGCGTTTCCAGGGCAAGCAAAATTCACTAGGACCGTAAAGGTCATGTCTTGGGCGTAGCTCGAATTTGCTTGGTCATCAGCAAACTGTACAGCACCGCGATCCACGTAGCATTGCTTCTTTGCCGCTTGGCTCGGAAGCTGTACATCGCACCTGAGATGGTTAAAATCTGAGGCAAAGACTGTTGTGCTGCTGAGAAAAAAACCAAGAAAAATGAACTTCATAGGGTAAGGCCTCAGTTGTTAAGAATGGTTTCGGCGCGCGTGATCGCTGCTTGAAGCACTTCATCCTCGCGCCCTTGCCCAAACAACAATTTCGTTTGAACGAGTTTCGCGACTTTCAGAAAATCGCTGAGAGTGGAACTAATACGGCTGTAAACGTCATTGACGCTTATGATCGAAGCGTTAGTCAGTATCGTGTCGATGACCTGGACGTTGGGATCGTCGGCGGCCAGCTGACTCTTGATCGTTTCCAGTACCGATCCGGCTAGTTCCTGGTCGGTTCCTGCCGACGAAATATAGACCTCCGCAAAGGCGCTGATTTCTGCTTTTTTCTCAAAGACGCCGGCGTAGAGACCGAGACGTGAGGCCGAAGATCTCGCTTCTTCACGCCAGAGTTGAAGGGTGGCTGATGTAGGGCGGAAGCTGATCGATTGTAGCGTGATATCGCATTCTCCGGGAACGCGGCGCGAATTGGTAAGTGCCGGGTTGGTGTCGACCATCGTCAGAGGGCCTGTGCCCTGAGCACTGAAGGTTTGGTTGGCCTGTCCCAGAAAGATGGTTTGTTTACTGCCTGGCGTGTTTCCCACATTGAATTGGACAGGAAACTGCGCGTTGCTGCGACCACAACTCGAACTGATGGTGACGGTGTAGATCGCGTCGTAGACGCCGTCTTCAAACGAGGCCGTGACAGCTGCAAATGATTGCAAGGCACACTGTGAGCGGGACATGACATTGCCTTGTGGATCGGCTTGGGTCGTCTGGCAATTGAGCAGATTCTGTGAATGCGCCAAGGTCGGTAGAGACAGCAAAAAGGCAAGTAAATATAAGTTTTTCATGATCGGTCCTAGAATTTTGATTTTGATTCAGCTGTAAGTCTTCGACCCTTTTAGCGGCAAGTCGGATCGCCAAAAGCGGTAAGTTCGTCTGGGCTCGTATGGATAATGCGTACTTCTTTGATTTTGACGGATGGAACCCAAGCTAATTTTTCCTGGGCGCTGGCTGGGCCTCCCGAATTTTTAATATCACTGACAGCTGCTCGCACTTCGAGACCTGATATGCCAGCTCCGACTGCAAAAGGCTTGCTGTACCAAGTTCCGGCTAAGGCTTGATTTGCTTCGTAGCGGACAGTTTCACTGCTAAAAATAGTGCCGCCTGTAGAAACATCCCAGGTCACATTCGCTTCAAAAGCTTCGTAGTCCACTTCGGCCCTAAGGGTACCGCCGCTCCCAATATTCAAATAAGGACCAAACAGCAGGAATCCACCAGCTGGTGGAATGTATAAGTGAATATCTGTAATGCTCGTGGACGGTGCTCCGCCCTTACCGCCACCAAAGGTAGATACGTGCTTGAATACGTGGATACTTCCGGGCTTCGACCACGCCAGCCCATCACTCCTGCGGCTGAGGCCCGTGGCTTCGGTCAGGCCGGAAGGCATATTTTGAATGATAAAACCGGGCGAACCAGTTGTTGCATAACGGTACATATTAGTGCAATCAGAACCGACTTCTACGTCCTTCAAGGAAGAAGGATTACTGCCGCAAGCCAGCGGCAGCAAGCTACAAAGAACTGCGAAAACTATCGATGATGCCTGCGTCATGAACATCTCCTCTATGAGTTTGGAAAACAACCGTCTGGATGTGTGCGCTTTGTAGAACGTCGCAGCTGGGAACGCTACAGATGATTGGTCATCTGAGTACGGTATGTGAATCGCACGCTCTACCTCGTCGACTTAAACTACAGGTGGCATGTCAAAAAGTATTTTCACTTATATGCCCACAGAACATCTATGTCAACATAGATATTACTTATTTGGCGTACGCAGTCAAAGCACTGATGAGAAAGGGATTTTTGCCGGAAGAATAGGTGAAGAAAAGCCCTAAGGCTTCTAACAGCAAAGAGGATCAAAATAAAACCTGGGGAGAGTTCACGAGTGGAGAACGTTCACCGGCCTTTCATGCCTGTCGTCAAGGGCGGGAATTCGCAGGGGTCGAATGATCTCTTCCACCAGAGTGATGACGCTTGGAACAAAAGCTCACGGCTATGGTCCGTTCGTTATAGGCAACGACGATGCTTCCCTAGGTCATACGCAAAGAACTTGAGACGACTCATGGCTGATGAGTGGCCCAAGTTCATGAGCGCACACACAGAAGAAAAAAGAGCCTTGGGACATTCTCTTCGCCTTTCTTGATGGGAAAGCCCACCTCACGTCCGTTCCTATCTTTGACCCGCACCCAAGCCGGCGACGCGAGACGCGACAGAGCGTCACGCAGTTGCGGGTCAGTTCTGGCTCGGCTCAGTTGCGATGCGGTGGCCAAATGGAAGGAAGACTGGCCTGCAGGTCGAGGAATTTGGCCGCAAGCTTTCTCGTAGTACTCCGCAGAAACAGCTTCCTGGGCAATCACCCATTCACTGCCTGTTTCGAGTTGCTGGAATGTCTCGAAATCACCGTGGTTCAGACGCGACGTCAATCGCTCAAAGCTCTTTTGTTCTTCGACTAGGCGTCCGGGTTCGAGCGAGATCAATCTCTCGCGGCTCGCCCTTTCTAGCTCGCCCAGGCGCTGCATCTCCGCGGCACGCGCATCAGCCCAGCTCTTTTGCAAGCGCATCGACTGGAGATTTTCGATATTCTCCCGCAATTCATCCGGCGAGCCTTTCGCCGCATAGCAAGCCGCTAACTCTAAGCGATCCGCATGTTCTTCTGGAGCCTCGGAAACGCGACGCCAGGATTCGGTCGTTTCCCAGGTTTTCTTTCCCCACTTCGGATCGTAGTGATAGATCTCATCACCAAAACAGGTGGCTTGCCAGTCGCTCCAAAAAACGCCTGAATGGCTGTTGGCAATTAGCGCCAGGGGGACCCCACATTGCGCGATAAAAGCGAGAGTCCACGACGTGAAGGTCACTAGACCTTCGCCGGCATAACTAGCGCCTGTCACCAGATAAGAACTCCCGGCCCGCATCGTCTGACCGATGACATTTACCGAGAGAGACTCGGTCTCCGAAGAGGCTTGAGCCTGGCGGACGTCGAGGCAGCTATCGATCTCTGCGGAAGGCGGCGGAGAAGAATGGGCGCAGGATCCAAGCGTCCACGCTAAGCTCAAGCGCAGAATTTTGACGAGAATGTAATCTTTCTTGCTCATGCGTAGGAATCCCCGCTGTTGTCGTCCCATCCCCCAAATGCATATGCAGGAAGCGCTCCAATTCCGTCTCTAGTAAATAGAGTTTTTGGCCCTGAATAAACAGGGTTTTTCAGACTTTTCACGTCGCAAGGGTTCTTGAAGAATCATTACCGTGATACAGCACCACATCTGTTACAAAAAAGTCACAGCTCTATATTCATACACTTCTTGTGTCTAAGAACGACAAAAAGGGAGCTCGCGGTGGGATTAGCACTGAGTCTCAGCTATCTTATTTTCGAGGGGCCAATCGAACATTTGTCACCATTACACTACGTAGTAGGAACAACCGTCAAACCGGGCTTTTTCTCAAGATCACGACTCATTTTCAAAAGAGCCTTTCGTATATTAGCGCGAGCCGCCCCCTCTTTCGCTAGCCTCAGGCGCTTGACACCCCAGATTGTATCGCTGAAGGTCGCCTTATAATCAGAGGAGACGTCCGACTTCCAAAGACTTTGTTTTCGTTGATCGACTAAAGTCCAACGCACCTTGAGCCTGACTTCAAAATCGAGTCCAAAGTAAGGATGATCTGTTTCCAAAATCTCAGCGTCAAGTGTGTAGGTGGGACCGGTCCCGCCAAGTTTAAACACACCGTTTTCTTCGATCGATTTTTGGATGGCGAGTTCAAAATTGCGTGACGATATATTAGACTTCCACCATGGATGCGTCGACTCACCGCCACTAGCATGCACTTCGACTTTTGCGGCAATCGGAGAAGTGACACTAATCTCCTTTGCAACCATTCCACCCGTCTCGGCTTCGAAGGCACAAGCGTTCAGCTGAGTGAGAATAAGAGCCAGACCAAAAAACCGCATGATGAGTATCAATGTAAAACCCCAAAGGTAATTTAATAGGCCGAACCTCCGTCTCTTCTGAGGCTCGAGCCATAGTTATTGGCAATTTTCTCAGCTTCAATTAAAGCACAGGATTCATAAATTCGAAAGCAATACGTAGCGAAATTGAGGATTGAAAAGCCGATGAATATGACCTGATAATAATCCTTAAAAGACATCTCGGAACATGTGTTCTGAAGTCCACAGGTATGTACCTATTCCCTCATAGTCCCCGTATTCTGGGTCCTGAAACCTTCATTTCCCCTTCTTTTAAAGTGGCATCAATTGTGAATCTACGAAGATCAGAAAGCTCTCCAGAGAGCATCAAAGGGTCTCAGGGCCCGATTCATCAATCGATCGCTCTATAAAAATGGGGATTTCAGGTGGCGCTCAACTATTCTTCTCTCAGCTCAAGCCGTCTACGCTTCATGGTTGGGGCCCTGGCTTGGTCCGTCTCCTGCCTTTTTCCCATTGATTCATCGGCAGTTCCACAAGCCCCCTATATCAGCGAAGACTCCTGTAAGGACGTGCGTCTGGCCGTCGATGAGCAGGTGAACTCCGGCTTACTCAGAAAGCAAGTGGAAGGCTCCGTTTTGGGAGGCAGCTCCTACGTCCTCACCAGCCTTGCCTATATGGGTGACGGCCTCGCTACGGCCGGCCAAGTCGTGGTGATCATGCCTATAGCCTGCGCAGTCCCGATAGCTTTGTCGATTGTCTTGCGTGCATCTGTGTTCCCCTGCTCAATCTCTCACCTCTTGACCAATCCAGGATGGGGGAACGAGGTTTGGATAAGCACCAGCCAATGGCGACAAGATACAACTTTAGCCAGAGAATATGCAGGAGAGCTGGCCATAGCCTCTTGTTATGCTGAACGTGGCAGGACGCCTGAATTAAAGGAGAACCTAATCCGAATTCACAACCTTGTTCTAAAGTATCAGACAGCTTGGGGCTCATTCCCAACCGGACAGATCTTGGAATTGGACACGCTGGAGACCCAGACACGGCGACGCCTATCCCAGCTTGATCCCGATTTTAAAGATGCGGCGGCCGCCCATTCAGAGTCAAAGGCATCAGTTGACGATGAAGAGATCCCTATCAACTTTCGCCACCCCGACACCGGCGATCAGTGGATTTGGTCTCCTCTATCTGTCACGACTGACGCCTATGAAGAGCGCTGTGCAAGCATAAGGAAAAAATCTGGGGAGGGACAATTCCATTTGGCAAGTGAGTCTCAACTCGAGCGCGCCCTCCGCCATCAAGAGTTTGCTGTCCGCCTCGCACTCATTAAAACCCAGCCCGTCTTTATCGTGCTCGATAAAAAAGGAATGACAAAAAAATTCGCCTGGCACGATAAGCAAGCATCCGATTCAAAAGAAGATGGCCTCACACTCTTATGCGTTCGCTGATAGCTAAAATCGGCATTTGAACGGGAACTTATCTATGGAAGTATGCGAGGACATCATCTTCTTTCTGTTAGGCGGGGCGGCGGGCGCTGCACTTGCCAGGTTGCCCAGGCGAACACCGCACTGTAACTTTTCCAACCCGCCCACCGAACTGGTAGGGGTAGGGCCGGCCTCACTTCAAAGGCCCTCTATCTACCCGAAAACAGACCTGCTTTTCCCCAAACTCAAAGCAGGCCTTCGACGCTGGAGCCGATTTTCATGAATTCCTCGCTTCTTCTATCGACTATCACTCTCTCTTTCTCACTCATCTGGATCGCTTGCAGCAGCGAGAACAAAGATGCGCAGGATGCGTCGACCATGCCCAGAAAGGAAGCTATGATGAAATCCCCAGATGAAGCGCAAGGTAAAACCGTAGAAGGTGAATCTAGAGCTAAAGACACCCCCAAAGACGAGACCTCTGTCGCCTCAGATCTAGAGTCGCTTCAGGCTTTTGCTCGCTCCGGGGACTACAGGACCTGGGACAACACCGGAAAAGAACCCATGGCATCGACCAGGGCTCATGCTAGCTTCGTGCGTGTCTTTTTCAATGGCCCACTCAGTGAGTCTATGAAGGAAGGACGCGATCAACATCCCAAAGGCAGCGTCGTGGTCAAAGAAATATTTGATAGCACAGGACGAACTCTCACCGCATATGCCATCGATGTTAAGGTGAAAGATGGTCAGGGTCCGGAAAACTGGGTTTTCTACGAAGGATTTGTGAGCCAGGCTTTGGAAGGGACTTACATCAAAGGGTCTGGCTTCTGCAGCAGCTGTCACAGCCAAGGACGGGATTTTGTCGTCTCAAAGCTACCTTAATGGTTTCCTATTGCCTTTTATGGCCACAACTCTTAATTTGACTGGGCAAAGACACGCTCTTTTTTCGAAGCAGATGGACTACTTTCCGCGTCTTGTCGTGACAAGCAAATCAGTTGAAAATTAGGGAGATACCCATGGATCAGGAAAAATTATCAGGGCTAGCATCGGAGGATTCACCCTCTTCGGCAGCAAGCACTCATGATCATGGTCACGTCCATGGACCTAACTGCTCGCATGGTCATCACAACATTCAAACATTTGTGCGGGAAACGGCAAAGGTCGGACGCAACGATCCTTGTCCCTGTGGATCGCAGCAAAAATACAAAAAATGCCACGGTAAGTAACCTCCGAGGAAGCGCGATGACATGAGTTCATCGCTCCCCCATCCTCTGCTGTGCGCTTTTCGTGACTTCCGCTCTCCAGCTCCTCTCTACGGAGCATGCCATTTTCCAAAAAACCACCCAAGCCACCTTTAATACTGCTTTTTCTATCCAGACGATTTCGCTTCGCGTGCGCAGCCAGACTCGCAGGGAAGATCCATCTGCTTTGCGGCCTTTGCGGATTTTCTGAGCCGCACGGTACCCCCTTTATCTTAAGTATTCTAGATCACAAGCTAATTTTGATGTGTCGCTTAGCTAGTTATTGTCTGGCTAAGAACTGGGCAAGATCAAGGGCTTATGGCGGCATTGATTGACAATTTTTGCTGGCACGTAAGCTGTAAGACAGAGCTGAGGTGAGTGACACCGGTTTTGAAGATAAGAATTTAAACGAATGAGTTTCTAAATAGACCATGGGGCGAAAGCCGAATGGAACTGAGAATTTCGGGGTCCCATGACATTATCCCCTTAGTGTCATGAGGCCCTTTTTTCTTTGAAACGAAAAAAGGCTCTGCCTTGTGAGTGGCAGAGCCTATTGAGTCGCTTGATATCAGACTGCCTAGGAAGCCAGCCCGAGCTTCAGAGAGCGCGCTCAATCATCTTCTGGAGGTTTTGTGGGGGTTGAGCCCCGATCACGGTATCAGTCACTTTTCCATCTTTAAACATGACGAGATAGGGAATTGAACGCACGCCGTAGCGGGCGGAAATTTCCGGATTGTCGTCCACATTGACCTTAGCTACAGTCACTTTTCCCTGAAACTGCTCAGCCAGCTTCTCGAGACTTGGACCAATAGAGATACAGGGACCGCACCATGGTGCCCAAAAATCAACTAATACGGGATGTTGAGATTGCAGCACGACTGAGTCGAAGTCTGTATCGCCAACTGGCTTTGTAAAATTTCCCATCGTCTTCACCTTCAATCTAAAAAGTCCAAATCGACGAGCAAGGCTCTCTCGCTTCCTCTAGAATAAATCCCTTATAGGCTCTGTCAAGGCGCCTTTCTCAAATCCTGTCACCGTCGGCTTTTGAGTGTGACCACTAGTCGACCAGCTTGGGATCCAAGGCGTCGCGCAGAGCATCACCCACTACATTCAAGGCGTAAAGAATGACGAACATGGTGACGGTGACGCCGAGCAGGGGCCACCAGATCCCGTTGATCAATTCACCCGAAGCATCGGCGACCATGGCTCCCCAACTCGCCCCATTCTGAATCCCCACACCGAGATAGGTGAGAATTACTTCGGCTTTAATAGCGCCGAGCATACTGAGCGAAGCGCTGATAATAGCCAAATGAAAGACATTCGGCAGAATATGTCGGAACATGATGCGGAGGTTGCCTGCTCCCAGGAGACGGACTGCCAAGACGTATTCGAGGTTTTTGTGTTTCATCACTTCACCGCGAATCAAGCGACAGAGTCCGACCCAACCGACAGCACCCATAGCGATGCAGATAGACGTCAAGCCTTTGCCGAGAGCATAGGAAATACCGATCAGCAGGAGGATACTGGGGATCGATGACAGCACGGTATAAAACCACATGACAATGCTATCGATTTTGCCTCCGTAGTAGCCAGCGACCGATCCAAAAAACAAGCCAATAGGAATACTGATGAGAGTGACAAGGAAACCTATCATCATCGCTGTTTTCGTACCGACGAGGATCTTATAGAGAATCGATCGGCCGAAAATATCGGTGCCGAGAATTTTCGCGATTTCCCAACTTGGCGCTTCGTAGGACGTCCCGACCCTTTCTTGAAAGTCGGGAAGCAGCTGGAGAAAGCCAAGCAGCGCGATCAGGACGTATAGAAATACGACTCCAAAGCATACCAGGACAAACTTTTTTCGCTTCAGACGTTTGAGGGCACGGCGACCGAGGCTTTCGCTCTCCTGCTGCTCTTGCCCCTGAACTATAACTTGTATCGCTTCGACCTTCTCCACGACTCTTCCTCTTCTTTAACTAGCCTTTAATCGAGTTGAACCCTTGGATCGACATAAGCGTACAGCAAATCCGTGATCAAATTGAAGACGGTGAAGCTGATGGCGATCAGTACAGTCAGTGCCTTGATAATGGGAAAGTCACCATTGTTGATGGCCGTAATCAAGATATCACCGGTTCCCGGAATGGAGAAAAATCGCTCCATGAGAAAGGTTCCGAGAATCAGCGTTGGAATGCTGATAACGGTGTACGTGAGAATAGGGATCATCGCGTTCTTCATGATGTGCTTAAACATCACATCCCGCGGCGCACAGCCCTTGGCAAAGGCCGTACGCACGTAGTCGGCCTTGGTCTCATCGAGAAACACGGTGCGAAAGAGGCGAATATCCGGACCGGCACT
>CANJJY010000147.1 GCA_947474445.1 Oligoflexaceae bacterium | reverse complement strand
TCAGCCCTTTATCCAAGTCCTGGAGTACGACGCGGGGATAGCGCAGAGCATCGGGATAGCAAGCATTGGTCGTCGAGTAGGCGTCGCTCGCTTCGGCATCAAAGACGATTTCCAGCCGCCTAGCTGTCAGCCACGCTTCGTTCAGCGAGAAATATTGCCGGCGCTGATCGCTCGGACCTAAGCGGAACAGGTCGGGAGGACTGAATCGTCCAACCCCAACTTCTTCGCCATCGAGGAGGACCTTGTAGCCAAGACCTTCGGCAATCTGAGAACTTGCGTAAAAGCTCGGCGCGACCTGACCGCGGTTTTGCCACAGGATAGTCGCGTAGGGACTCCCGCTGAGTTCACCTTTGATATCGGCCCTACGACAGGCAAAGCTCGTCCCCACCCAAGCGTAAAGACGCGAAGCAGGCTGTCCTCCGTTGAGGCAGGAGATGCGCTCGCCGTTGGTGACATCGAGCTGTATGCCCGCGCGTCCTATCAGGTTCGGGCTGATCGCGGAAAGAGTGGTATTGCCGGCTAAATCCACCGCGCGGAGCCGCACCCGAAAGGGCGCTTCCTCGGCGAGAGGATAATCGGACTGAAGCTGCGAGAGGCCATCAGCGAGGCTGCTTTCCTGAATCGGGAGAGCTTTCCAGGTCAGGCCATCGCTCGTATATTCAGCGGTGATCGGCGTCGCGAGGGGGGCTCCCTCGATCTGGCGCTTGAACTTGACGGCGAGCGCTTGCTTGAGCGTTGGCGCTTTGAAATCGGGTGCTTGCTGCCAACTCAGTTCCGGGCCCGCGGTATCGATGAAGAGGTCGAGCGGAACCATCCCGATGAGCGAGTCTTGCCCGCTGTTTGCGTCATGGCGGACGAGAGAAACGTAGAGCATCTGGGCCGCTCTGAAATAAGCGGGCAGGTTCAGACGGATGCTCTCGGCAAAAGCTTGGTTCCAGAGAACTGTCTTGCTCCCCGTGAGATCGCTCGCCTGCGTGATGGCCTGTTCGGTGACGTAGAGGCGGAGACTTGATTTTTCTGCGGCGATGGCCGGAGCACCCAACGATTGGGCCTTCTCGCTGTCGATCAGATCAATCTTAATCGCGATGAGACCCGTGTTGACGAACGCCATCGTTTTGTTCGCCGCAGCGGTGCCGACGGGTTTGCTCAGAGGGGCATCGACGCGCGCTTTGAGCGAGAACTGGCGGCTTTCCACCGCGCTTATGGGCTGAACCAATTCACTTTGATTGCCAGCAGCGTCGCGGCAACGAACGGTGACGAGAAGACCGTTCGGAGAGAGATCCTGAAGCTCGGTCGGCTCGCTGGCGAACTGGGCCGCGCGGGCCGCGCGATCGAATGTCTGCGGTTTGAGTTTGATGACCAGAGGGGCCTTCAAGTTGGGGTGCTGAAGGCTTGCGTCCGAACAAGTCACATCGGTCTCGCCCGCAACATGAGCCGCAACTGCTATCTGCCGTGATCCACCGTCACTGGTGGCACTGAGTTTTGCCTCGAAAGCGAGGGTCGGCTGGGTGGTGTCGAGTTCCACTTGGGCCTTCCAAAGGATCACGCCTTTGATAGCTGACTCACCTTTGGTGACGATCTGCCCTTCCAAGGCATAATCGCCTTCCTTGCTATTCAGCTTTACGGTCCAAGGAGTCGAAAATTCAGGCAGGATTCCATCCTGAGTCTGTTCGGCAACGATCTCGCCATCGGGATCGCGCAGCGTAATTTTCACACCAACAGTATCGCCAGCCTGAAGTCCATTGGCTTCCATCGCCGCCGGGCTCATCCGAAAGCGACTGCTCATCGTATGTACGCGCTGAGAAGTCGGCTTACCATCGGCGATGACGCCGCTGAAGCTGAGGTTGGCGCCGACTTGCACGTCGCCGCTCTTACTGTGCAGGCCGCGCTGACGATAGTTGGCGACATCGTCTTTCATTTTACCGCAGGCCCAGCAAGCCGACATCAGGCAGACACCGAGGATAAAAAGCGGCCGGCGCGGGGCCGCGACGCGAGGCACATGTTCAGCTGTCATCGATCCGTCCTTATCACCAACTTTATTGATCAAATAATAATTTCAAACTTTCAAAGCCCGCACCGCCCGCGCGCAGACGCCAGTCGTAACGAATGACGTTTTGATCGGCGGGCATATTGTTGCGGCTGTTGATAGGTATCGTCGCAGGCGCTCCGTTATGATAGATGCGATAAGGGACGGTCGAGAGTAAGGCGGCCTTGTATCCGACAAATCCCCCATTGATCAGGTAGTTTCCATACGATCGCCAGGTGATCAGATCGTGGCCGTAGATGAAGGCATCGACCCGCGAGACTTCGCACCGCGCTCTGACGTCGCTGGCGAGAGTCGGGTCGTAGAATTGATTGGGCGTCGCAAAATTAGCGCCGGAAGAGGTTTTGAGATAAGCGCCTTGGGTGCAATAGGATTGGTAACTCGCCTTGGGCAGCCAGCTGTAGGGATCGGCTAAGGCAAAATCCCAGGACGTGCTGATACCGCCGACGTTGGTCTGGCCTATGCCTGCGAGGTAGAGGGCCGCGCGCTTCAGCTTGATGGCTGACTTCGCACTCGCCAATTTTTCATCGTCGGTCGTCCCGGCGAAGGGGAACGGACAGGTGGTAGCGCCGGGAATGCAATCGATGGAAACGATATCGTCGACGATATAAACGTTCTTTGCATAGATGGAGCCTATTCCCTTGTAAACACCTTCGATGACGAGATCACCGTCGACCAGGAATTCCCCGCTCAGTTGAATCGGGTTGGCCGCTGTTCCGCTCAGGACGAGATTGCCCTGATAGATGCGGCTGTAGCGCACGCCACTGCCGTTGACGACGGTGCCGTTCATCCTATCTTTCAATAGAGCGACGCTGAGAGCCGGGAAAACCGGGACGCCCTTGGCATCTTTTTGAGACGGGAAAATTTTGATCCCTGAGTTGTCGTAGTTATCGACCAAGCCACCCGACACCGTCATCTGTCCCGCTGCGATCTGTCGCTTAAACAGCTGAGGAACATTGTTGGTCGCAAAGAGCTTGCCCAAGATGCGGAACTGTTCTCCCGAATCAGCGCGTGCATCCATCACGGCATCGGAGGGGAAGTTGATCCCGCCGACATCGCCTTCAATGCGCATATGGCAGTAGAAGCACTCCACTGAGGAGGTGAGGACAGCGGCATTGAAGATTTGGGGTGCCCAGGGGGGCGACACTTCGCTGCCGGTGTTGCCGGCAGGATCGGTGGCACTGACGCGAACGGTAAAGCCTTTTTGAGGTCTATTGTCCCAGATGAACACATAAGATCGCGCCGTCCCCGCGAGGTCGGCGATCTTGGTCCAGGTCGCGTCGCCTTTGCTCTGATATTCTAAGACCTGCGATTGAATGCCATTGACGTCAGTCGCGTTCCAGGTGATCGAAACGTCTGCCGTCTGGTCGAGATAGCCACCGGGCACCTGAATCTGCGTGCTGGTCACCAGCGGAGGAGTCTTGTCATAGACGACGGCCGCCGTCTTTTCGTTGCTCAAAAGGTTTTGACCGATCTGCTGTGCTTGGAGCGTAAAGGTATAGAGGCCTTCCGCGGTGCCGAGTGTTAATTTCGCAGCGGGGTCAAACACTGTGTTGGTGGACAGATTCTCAGGCACGCGCGCTTGGCTCAGGCCGTACTTGTCCCAGCTGCTGGCCATCGCGTCGATGCGCTGACTTTGGCCTTGATCGATTAAAGTGAGAGTCAGGGGATAGTTAAAGACCGACTTGTTGGTGAACTGAATTCCTTTGATGCTTGAGTCGAGAACGAGCAAGGCTACATTGCGAGCTGCAGGAGTCATGATGACAGAAGTGCTCTGACCCACCAAATCCTCAGCAAAAATGTAATGAACGAGTTGGGAAGGCAGATAATCCTGTCCCTCAATTGTCAGCGAACCGAGAGTGATTTGATCGCCAGCAGCGACGAGATCCTCGGCCTTGGCCGCGATCGCGCAGTTAGGTTGGAGCTGGTTGAGATCATCAAAGCTCTTAGCGATGACGGGGGCTGTATCTTTGATGCAAGCATAGATCCGCGTGCGCTCGGTACGCACCTGATAGTTGTCGGTAGCGGCCCAGTAGAGAACTCTTTGATCGCCGGCCGCTGAGGTCGAAAGCTCGACGAGGCTCGCCTTGGGAGCTTCGCTATCGACATAGACACTGCGGCTCACCTGTCCCGATCGACCATCGCGATGCTGAAACTTTGCGCTGATCGTTACGATGCCAGAGGCTGCGCTGAGATCGAGTTCGCGCGCGCCCAGAGCTCCCACAGTCTCGGGTGCAGAACCCGGCTTTATCGTGACCTGCCAGGCCGCGGCTCCGGCGCCATCGAGCGGTACATCCGTATCGTCTTTGTAGATAGCCGTCGAGCTCGGATTCAAGCCCTGGCGCACGACGGGTTTGCCATCGGCGACGATGAGGTCGTAACGAAATGCTTGCAGGGGAGAGAGAGTTTCCTCGGCTTCGATTAGTTTTTTACTCGCTTCGGAATTCGCATCATCGTTAGTCTTCGAGGCGATGCCGCCTTTAAACTGGCCAGGATTGCCGCAGGCGCTCATAAAGGAAAGAATGAGGAAGAATCTGGCTTGGCCACTAAAAATGTTACTCACTCGAATGTCCCTTCATATCAATAGTCCTGCGCTCACCCCTAACAGATCGGGTCTTGCGGCTTCGAACTTTATCTGGCCCAAAGTGAGCGTCTAATCGTCGAGTATCGCAGGGAGATCTGAAGGGCAGGCGAGAGAATTAAAGATGGTGCGCTTTTGTCGACACGCGGAAAGAGAGTCGGGCGGGCCTAAGCCTGATCCGGGGTAAGGATCGCTAGCAAACCGTTACAAACCTCACTGTTAGAGGAGGTGATGTCTTAACAATTTGCCTCGATTGAGAAGGAACAGAATTTATGCAGCTGACGTGATGAAATTAAACCTACAAATAGCCGACCAGCTTCATTTCACCACCTTTATCGAATTCGTCAACTTTGGTTTTTCCATGATAATAAGGATATGCAAAAACAACTTTATCGAAATTTGTGATGTTCAAAAATTCAAGTTGTCCTTCACTCGCTAAACTAAAGCTTGTCTGAGACCCATATATTTCAAGGGTGCGGATGTCGTCGAACTTGACAAAATGAGCATCCGTACCTTGAAGTGGTCTCGCCTGATTTTTGTAAGCTCAGTTGGGTCCAATAAAAAACGTCACCTGAACCTTGTTGAAAGTCGGGGTAGGCGCGCTGCCCGATTTATCCAAAATGAAATCTGCGGGTTTACCGTATTCTTTGGGAATAAAATATTGCTGATAGGTCGTCATGAAAGGACCGTTGCCCTTATTGAGCCAAATCGGAGCAATCCCACTTCGATTTTCCACAGCTTCATAGGCTGCGGTTCTTTGCTCAAGAGTCATTGCTTCATCGCTTACCGCAATATTTGCGATTTCAGAAATCAATCGCTTTGAGACTAACCCGGCAAGTCCGATCGGCCAAATATAGTCCATAGTTCGCACCACCGCGTGCTCATAGAGGGTTCCGTCCTTCGTGAGTACTTTGGCGGGATACTCCTCGTTCCCTTCAGAGAGGCGAGGCGATCCAATATTTCTAAGGACGTCGGCGTCCTTGTGAGTGACGCGGTTGTTGGTATCAAAGAATTTGAAAACGAGTTCTTCACTACTTTTTGTCAGCAAGTGAAGAAGATGCCCATAGTTCACCCTAATGTAGTGGACATTGCAACTGCTACATTCAAAGAGCTCAGTTGATTTCCCCAATTTTCCGCGAGGAATGAGAGGCTCAAATGTCTTGAAGTCTTCCACGCTCCAAACCTCGGCAACCTTATCCGAAGCGCAATTTGGACAACCTGATTTTCGAAGTAAAAAAATATTCATTCAAAAAATTCCTCTCGCAGAAATCCATGCTTCCGGCACTTTAATGCCATCAAAGTATACCTGACTCCCTCCACCGTATAGACTTCCGACTGGTATTCTACTTCCACTTGACTCAAGAAATGTAGGTGAAACGGCGCCCTCATAAAACTTTGTACCGGCAGGTGCATCTATTTCGACCCAAGCGGTAGCCTTGTTTCCCCAACTTGGATCGAGTGCTGAATCCAATTGTGCTTGAAGCGGTCCAGACGGCTTTGTTCTCGACCAGTAAGAACCCAGGGCTTGCCCGTCTTCGCCAACGTTGTGGACACGATAGAGCTTGGTCTCTTGCTTCGTAACCACCTCATAGTAGCTGCTACTGCGAAAAGTGTCGGCAACAGTCCCGCTTCCAGCTGGAATCTCATGGAGAGGGCCTTTCTCGAGTGGACCAAAGCGTTTTAATGATGCCGCGTCTTCAACAAACCTTTCAGCTTTGCCCACAACTTCGGCAATCTCTCCGACGGCTTCCGCTTCCTTGGCGCTCGTTTTTAGAACACTAAAGATGGCCCCTGCCTTCGCCGCAATTGCAAGCTTACTCCCGTACCCCGCCGTCAATATGCCTACAACTGCCATCGAGCGTTCAAAAGTTGAAAGCTTTTCACCCTTGAGTAAGCTAACCCCTGTCGTTGCTTCATAGACATCTTTTGCGAATCCAACCCCTGGCACGAATCCCAGCGCTGCATCCAAACAAGCAATTCCCACTTCTTTCGCAAAATCGCCTTCGGGTTTCTTTCCGGATCGATAGGCTTCTTCCGAGCGATCAAGTGCAGAGTTACCTGCTTTCACCAAAGCCCGACCACTTTCCCGGACGCCTTCTGGAAGGGTCTCAACTTGCCTTGCAACGTAGCCTGAATAGGCGCGGGCTTGCTCGATCGATTTCAAGTCTTGCGTATCATAGATTGGCTTAGCCGGAGGAACTTCAACTTCACCAGAGATTTCGTCTAGATCGGAATAGACTTTACCTAAACGGGTATTATGCTCTTCGGCAAAGCTTTTCGTAGTAGAAAATGCTTCACTAGTGCTCGAATACTGATTGGTGTCAGCCAAGGCCTTAGCCGTGCCGATGATTGATTGTGAATCCTTATTCATTTCATTGACCAAAAGTACTACTTGGTCCCTGATAGTGAGAGCCTCTGATATCTTTTGATTTATCCTCTTCGCTTCACGCCTTTTCTTTTGATTTGCTCCGGTAATCTCGCCAGCCACCAGGCCTGCATTTATCGAAAGCCTATCTAGGCCCTTAACAAGATCAGAGTCTTTAAATTTCCTATCTTTAGGCCCTACCCCTGTTTCCGATAAGTCATCAGTGTTGGTAGGACGAGTAACCGTTAAATCACCTCCAACAGAACCATCATGTTCAGCTCCAACGCCATCATTAGGACTTACTGTGTCGGGCTTAAAATCCGGGTTAGGAGCCGACGTAGGAGAGGAAATAAATGCTAATAGCCAATCCTTAAGACTACTCCCTGTATTCGGCTTGTCCAAAGTCGGATCGTGAAATTTATCAACGTTCGGGTCTCGTTCAAACTTTCCATCTGCAGTAATAGTAATTTCAAAATTGACCTTACAGCCACCCCCAACACATTTTGTGGGTCTGTTTGGATCACGAGGTTGATTATTGATCAAGTCCGGCTTTTGGCACGAAATCATAAAGAATATAAGCGAAATGATAGAAATGGCGTTCTTCATATTATTCGACACCTTCTTTTGACTCGCATTGATCAATTAGGTCTGCGTACTTAGCCTCTGCAAGTGGAAAAGAATCAATGGAACGTATCCGCTGACTGAGAATTGAGAACTGCGCAAGCTTTGAAATACAAACAGGAGAAAGCTTGTCTTTAATTTCGAGCATTGCATCGACAGTCAATTTTTGTTGCTCAAATTGACCCTTCCACGTCTTTTCTAAGAGTCTTTGAGTTGAACGATCAATTACTGAAATCGCTGACTTGATTTGATTTCTGACTACGTTCTTCATGGACTCGGGAGAGTCTTTGAAGGCATCCACCCTTTCGAGATAGGACTGTGCGATTTCTTTAGTTGCCCGAAGTCGTCTTAGAGGTTCCTCAAACTGGTAATACTTGGTATGTAGACTGTCAGCTAAACCCTTACGATTAACTCCCGACCACCACGAAGTGAAGTCTTCAATTAGCCTTCCTGTTGCGAGAACCGACAAAAGCTTATTTTGAATATTCGTGAGTTCGTCATGGGTATAGGCTGCATAGGCGGAAGTCAATTTGTACCGATGATACTGATAAAGATAGTCTACAAATGCTCGTCGACGGTTTCGAGCTGTTACGATAAACGATTTCATCTCTTCGGTTCCGTCAATCGTCTTTTGTAAATCATTTCCAATTAATCCCACAATAGTAGAAACTGGTACACTGCCGCACACATCACTAAGCACAAATTGAATGTCATCTTTTGAATCAGATAGGCTCTGCCGGATATTTTCATTCGATTTCTCAAGGAGGAAAATAAAAGTTTCCTCTCGCTGAGAAGTTCTTGCTAAGTCGGAAGAAAGCTTGGCTATTTGAGCATCAATTCCCTCTAGTCGACTCTTAATGTCTTCAAAGTTCTCAATTTCTGATAACTTCAAGCTCTGATTAAAGTCCTCAATGGCTTTGAGAGCTTTGTCTTGGCTCGATTTTAACGATTCAAAGTTTCGTGTAAGGTGCGTATCGTATTTATAGTCGATAGGAATGTTTTGGTTAGCATCCAAAATTAGGATATTTCCCTTTCGCTGCTCTCCAAAGCCATAATCCTTAAGCGTTCTATAAGAATCTGTTATCAAACGAGACTTCTGAACGCATTGGTGAAGAGCTTTGAATTTCGGAAGGGTGTCAGACTTTAAATTTTGTAGAAAATTATCCAACCCTTCTTTACTCGGAAGTTCCGGAATTGAGAAAGTGAAAACATTAGAACCTAATTCATTAGCGTCTTGCCCAATTGCAAGGGATGACAGCAGAAGAATTGAGCTTGCTAAATATATTTTAAAAAAACTCATTTAATTTAGTTCCAATGCTAATTAATTACTTGTGCCTTTTTAAGATCTTCTTGAATTTCTAATAGCTTTTCCTTTAATGATGGGTCCTGCTTTGCAACTATGTCATCGAGCAAAAGAGAAGTCTCGGATAGGTTGAATTGAAACCAGCTCAAGGGCAATAGATAAGCCTTTTGAGCAAAACAATCCTGATAGAATCGCTTAAGTTTTCGATCTTCATCAGAATTAGCAATACCTTCTCGAATCTGGCTTGAACTTAGCGTTGAACACTGCAGATCAAGATAGGTTAAATCAGCAGGTGTTTGGAGTCCTGAGACGCACTTATCAGCGTAATAATCTTTTTGATACGGCTCACCAAAACTGACCTCGAATTTTTCTATCAGGTCATTTACGACGTTCTCATAAATCTGAATCGAAGAATATCTATCGATCAGACAAGATAGAGAAGCTTTATCTTGAGAGCGGACCACGAAGTTCGCAAGATTTGTAGCATAAAGTTCAGCTTGAAAGTCGATATTTGTAGTTACTTCCGTAACAAATGTCTCGATCTCACCGCGGTTTTTTCTTAATTCGCAAGTTTTGTAGATCGGTTTGCTTTTGTCGTCGCACCAATTGTATCTCTTCACCCCAAAAATAGGGTTTTCACAAGCTTTATAAAGAGCCACACCAAATTCTGGTTTAGCACAGACCGCATTTATTGGTTTGGTTGTACAATCTGCACTTATAGTCGTATCTACTTTGCTACCGAACTTTCTCACAATACTGCTTGCCCTGCAGCTCCAATGTTCAAGTTCCCTTTCGTAGTAAGTAACTGTGACTGTACCCGGTTGGAAATTAAATATATCCGATCTTGTGTTCGAGCTTACCAACCTACCTAAGTCATTTGTAGTGTACGCTGTTGTTAGATCCTCTCCGCCATATGAAGGATCTCCATTTTGCCAAAAAATTCGTGAGGTGAATGGCGAATTGAAGCCTCCAATAACTCTCCCTCCAGGGTCGGAACCTGGACAAGAAGGGTCTGACCCTAAAGAGTATTGTTCCACGCCGCAGACCTCAGCTCTCCCCGTCATATAATTTTGAACACCACATTCAGGTCTCTGTGAAAACTCAAATTTAGGATCTCCACACTCTGGACCGGTGTAGCTGTGGAGTTCCGATGCAGAGAAACCTAGGGAATAGGTAGAAAGAGAAATCGCCACGAACGAAATAAAAAGTGAGGGTGATGCTAATTTCATTTTGGTTTCCATAAGTAATAGGGTTTCCGAAAGGTCCAATTTGCAAAATCCCG
>CANJJY010000146.1 GCA_947474445.1 Oligoflexaceae bacterium | reverse complement strand
CCTGCTCATGAAGCTCTTGTCTCAGCTCGACGCGCGAAAGGGGCCCCATCGTCGAAGCTGCATCGAGGGGATCGCCCCAGCGCACGGCTTCAAAGTGCTTTTGCATCGCCGTCAGAAACGAGGCCATGAGCGGCTTGGCCACGATAAACCGTTTGGCCGCGATGCAGCTCTGCCCCGCATTCATCAAGCGGCTCTGACTACAGATACTGGCAGCTTGCTCCACATCAGCGTCATCGAGAATCAGATACGCATCGCTACCGCCGAGTTCCAAAACTGACTTCTTGAGATGCTGGCCGGCAGCGGATGCTATGGATTGCCCTGCCACCGTACTGCCGGTGAGAGTCACAGCCTTGATCCGAGGGTCGGCCACGAGGGCACGGGCTTTTTCTCCCGAAATGAGCAGCGAGGTGAAGACATGTTCAGGAAATCCCGCTTTTCGAAAAATCCCTTCGATCGCCAGCGAGACGCCGGAGACTTGCGAGGCATGTTTGAGAACACCGACGTTACCCGCTATCAAACTGGGCGCTGCAAAGCGGAACACCTGCCAGAAGGGAAAATTCCAAGGCATGACGGCGAGAACAGCGCCAAGGGGTTCGTAGCGAATATAGCTGCGCGAAGCGTCGCTAGGACTCTCTTCATCGGCGAGAAAACGCGGTCCTTCCTCAGCATAGAAATCGCAGCACCAGGCGCACTTTTCAATTTCCGCCAGACCTTCTTTGAGAACTTTGCCCATTTCCCGCGCCATGAGCTCGGCGAACTCTTGTTTCTGTTCGCGCAAGACACTGGCGACTCGCCGCATCAACTGACAGCGACTCTCTATCGAACTGCGTGACCAGGCATGAAAAGCGCGATCAGCGCGAGCGAGGCGCTCCTCAATCGCGTCCTGTCCATGCTCCTCATAAGTTTTCAAGACTTGGCCGTTATGGGGATTCACCGATTGCATAGCCTGCTCGCTTTCTAGATGGAAAGTGGATGTTTCTTTGTGCTTTCGCTCGCTCGGAAGTTAGCGCGGGACTCTCGTGCCCTTTGCGGCGATGGCTTTAATCAATACCGGCCTATGGGTAATTTCAAGGACGAGCCGCCGATACCGAATTACACCTTTCTCATCGACGCCAAGGCTATATTATGGGCTGCTGAGAGGGGGAAGCAAATGTTTGATAGGCCGACCGCAGGTCGACGCGTGGGCGAAGAATCGGCTAGCCTTCACCGTCATGGCGACTTTCGCGGAGCCAGGATGAAAAAGCATGGGGATTTGAAAGCGAATTTTGGAATATAATGACGGTCTAGGCCGCTTTCCTCGCCTTTGGGCCCAGCAGGTCCGAGTCTTGGCGGAGCGGCCAAGCCGCAAGAAGCGCCGCGCCGGCATTTGAGCCCCTTGAAAGCGCGCGCCGCCTCATCAGCTTGGTCGGGAAAACTGTTGTAAAAACACAGGCCACGCGGATAAGATAGGCGGTGTTTTTCACAAGATGCAAGATGGGGTCATCGTTGAGCAACGAAGAAGCAACAGCCAAGAAAAAAAAGATTCCGGCGGGCTCAATCCCCTTGATGATGGCCGGAGACCTCATGCTCGCCCGTTCGGGCAATCGTGACTTCAGTCAGGTTTTCCGCCGTTATGAGGCGATTCTCGAAGTATTCGCCAATATGGAACGCGACGAACGCATCATGAACTACAAGTTTTTCGTCGCGCTTATTCTCACAAGCCATGCAAAAAAGTTGCAGAGCGTCCAAGACCGCAAAGTTCTCTTCGATTTGAAGAACGAACTTTATTTTAACGTCGCCAATAACAAGACGCTCCGTCGCAAGATCGCTTTTCGCTATCTCGTCTCCAAGAACTTTCGAGTCGTGTCGTTCTGCGAGGCCTGCCAGGCGAAAAACACCGCCGAAGGACTCGATCGGCATAAGTGGAAATTCTGTCGCAACTGTGACGTCGATCGCAAGTTCTATAACGTCCTGCAGATGTCGCATCACTTCGACAAGGGGACGATGGCCCTCTATTTGAGCAACGACCTCGTCCACAAGGTGGAAAATCTCAAGGTCACTCAAAAGGGCAAACTCGAAAACGCCAAGGAAGAAGGCCGTTTCGACAAGTTTCACTACAACGTCAAAAACCTCGATATTTTCACCTTGGACTCGGTGCGCAAAGTCCATGCGCGCCTGATGCAGATCTAGCTCTACCTGGCTTGAATCGACGCAAAAAAGGGGCTGATGAAGCCCCTTTTTCATTTCAATGCACGGTACATCTGCGATTTTTACTCGCCAAAGAGCTTGGTAAAAAAGTTGCCCGGCCCGCCATGAACCTTCTCTCCCGAGATCTCGGCCAGCTTGAGGAGGAGCTCTTTTTGCTCCTTGTTCAACTTGGTCGGAACGACGACTTCGAGTTCAACGATCAAATCGCCTCGACCGACACCCTTCAGTCGTGGAATGCCCTCACCCGCAACGGTGACGCGATGTCCATACTGAACACCGGGCGGTACTTCAATCTCGAGTTGGCTGGCGCCCCCGAGAGTAGGAATGCTGAGCTTGCAACCCAGCGCTGCCTGAACCATTGAAATTTGGCCGCCATAGATCAAATCTGAGCCATCGCGTTCAAAATGCTCGCTTTCTTTAACCTGCAGAAAGACATAGAGATCGCCCGCAGGTCCGCCCCCGCTGCCGCCCTGTCCCTCGGTACTCACGCGCAAGCGCACGCCCTGATCGACGCCAGGGGGAATTTTTACGCTGACTTTTTTGCTTTCTTTGACCCGACCGCGGCCCTTACAGGCTTTACACGGAGCGGTGATCATTTCCCCTTCGCCCTGACAGGAGGGACAAGCCGTCGCCACCGAGAAAAAGCCTTGGCTCCGTCTCACCTGACCGACGCCTCCACAGGTGGTACAAGTCTTCTTGCCACCTGCCTCAGCGCGTTCCCCTTTACAGGTCCCGCAGCTGATATCGCGATCGTATTCGATCTGCTTTTCCACACCGAATGCGGCTTCTTCAAATTCCAGCACGAGATCGTAGCGCAGGTCCGCACCCTTGCGAGCCCGGCGACCACCGCGCTGCTGTCCGCCACCGGCTTGGGAAAAGCCGAAGAAATCTTCGAAGATCGAACCGAACGAAGAGAAGATATCGTTGACGTCGGAAAAACCAGAAAAGCCCTGACCCGAGAGACCGGCGTGACCGTAGGTGTCGAAGACACGACGTTTCTCTGGATCGGCGAGGACTTCGTAGGCCTCGGCCGCTTCCTTGAACTTATCCTCAGCCTCTCGATTGCCCGGGTTGCGATCAGGGTGATACTGCATCGCCAACTGACGGTAGGACTTCTTGATGTCCTGTTCGGAAGCACCTCGGGATATACCAAGGACCTCGTAATAATCGCGCTTTTCCATCGCTGCTATGTCCGTGAATCAAAGGTTATTATTTTGGAGCCCTGTCGCTGCTCTCGCTTCAGCAGGGACCCAAGGCTCTTCGCAAAGTTCAAAGTTAGGATTGAAAACTGTGTTCGGGACCGGGGAAATGTCCCTCTTTCACGTCCGCATCATATCGACTTACCGCTTGTACGACAAGTTCCCCCAAATTAGCATACTTTTTCAAAAATTTTGGAGTAAATTCGCCATTGAAACCCAGTAAATCATGCAGAACCAGCACTTGTCCGTCCGTCTCGGGACCCGCGCCTATACCTATCGTCGGCACACTCAGAGCCTTCGTCACCGCGAGAGCTAAGGGCTGCGGCACCAGTTCGAGAACCAAGGCACAGACGCCAGCTGCGGCCAGGAGCTGGGCATCAGCCAAAAGTTCATCACCCTGCGCTCCGCGACCCTGCACCTTGTAACCGCCCAGCGTGTGTATGCTCTGCGGCGTTAGACCCAAATGCCCGACGACAGGGATACCAGCGGCGACTAGCGCTTTGACCTGGGGTACGATGGCCGCACCTCCCTCGAGCTTCACCGCCTGTGCTCCCCCCTCCTGAATCAAGCGACCCGCGTTCCGCAAAGCCTGCTCGATCGAGATGTTATAGGAGAGAAAGGGCATATCGGCGACGAGCATGGGTCGACGCAAGACCCGGGCGACAGCCGCCGTATGGTGGACCATATGCTCCATCGTCACGGGTATCGTATCTTTAAGTCCTAAAATCACGTTGCCAAGGCTATCGCCCACCAAAACCATGTCGATCGCCGTTTTTTCGATCAGGCTGGCAAAAGCGGCATCGTAACACGTGACCATGCTGATCTTTTGACCTTCAAGCTTGCGCTTCTGCAGAGTCTTGACGGTTACGTGCGGCTGGTCGGACTTTTCGTGTTTGCTCACCCTCGTTCCTCGCTGAATGAAAGAGAAATGGCGCAGTTCGCGAGTCCGTCGATTGGCGCAGACCTTCTGGCTGTCCTTGAAAGACGATGGATCCGCCGTCTGCGGCTGCTTCTGGTCCTAACTCGATAAGCCAATCGGCAGCTCGAATCAAGCCGAGATGATGTTCGACGACGATCAGAGTATGCCCCGCATCACGCAGGCGAAGGAGTTGCAGAAGCAACTGATGCACATCAAAGTCGCTGAGACCGGTCGAGGGCTCATCGAAAATGAGGCAGCTCGGCTTCTTGTCCGCGGCGTCGAGCATGAGCCGCAGGAGTTTGAGCCGCTGCGCCTCCCCTCCAGAAAAGGTCGAGGTATTCTGTCCGAGGGTCACATAACCGAGACCCATGTTGATAATCTGATCGAGGGCCTGAGCCAACTTTGTATGATCGTAAAAAAAGGCGCGCGCCTCGCTGAGCGTGAGTGCGAGGATCTCCCGCAGCGAACGCTCTTTGTAAGTAATCGCGAGCGCTGCATCCGTGAACTGTCTGCCCTGACACACCTGACAGTTCACCGGCATTTCTCCGAGAAAGGATAAATCCTCGATCACATAGCCGAGGCCCTTACAGTTCTCACAGCGGCCTCCCGGAACGTTGAAACTAAAGTATCCCGGCTTGAGACCCTGAGCCTTGGCGGCAGGAGTCGCCGCCATCAATTTACGAATCTCATCGAACAGTCCGAGATAGGTCGCTATCGTCGAACGGGTCGAGCGACCGATTCCTTCCTGGCTGACGAAATGAACGGCATGCAACGATTTGATGGCAGCCGGTGGACCGAGGTGCTCCGCTTGAATCGATTCATCGAGTTCCTCATCGAGGGGCTGGCCTAAGGCCTGACAGAGCATGGGATAAAGCGTGTGCCGAATCAAACTCGTCTTACCGCTCCCGCTCACACCGCACACGACGTTGAGGCCACTGAGCAGAAAGCTGACGCTGACATCTTTCAGATTGTGCGTCCGCGCATGGGAGAGCTCGAGGAAGCGATCGTTACTGCTCGGGGTGCGGCCGCGCGGCCATTCGATTGTTTTCTGTTGCCGCTGACTGGGATCACCCGCAAAGACCAGCTGTCCACCGAGATGTCCGGCACCTGGCCCTATTTCAATCAGATGCTCGGCGCCCTCGATCAAGGTCTTCTCGTGCTCGACCACGACGATGGTGTTACCTTGATCGCGCAGCTCCTGCACGACCTCGAGCAGATGAACGCTGTCGCGCGCATGGAGGCCGACGCTCGGCTCATCGAGACAAAAAAGAGTGCCTGTTAAAGCGCTGCCCAGACTTCTCGCCATATTGATACGTTGAATCTCACCTCCCGAGAGGGTACGCGCGCTGCGCAGGAGACTCAGATAACTGAGTCCCATCTTGAGAAGATAGGCGAGCCGCACGAGCCCTTCCTGAATGCCCTCATCGACGGCGGCTGCGAGACGTTCGCGCTGATGCCGAGACTCGGTCGCAACAAACCAATCATGCAACTCCCTGAGGGAAAGGCGACCGAAATCGGCAAAATTCTTGCCTTCAATCTGGCAAGCTAAGGCCTTCGTATTCAAACGCAGACCGTGACAGACGGTACAGATCACGTAGGTGGTAAAGCGCGAGGCGTGGATACGGTAGTGAGCCTTGTACTTTTTGCTATCGAGGAAGCGAAAGTAACCATCGATGCCATCGAACTGGCCTTTGGCATCACCGGTATATAGCCAATTCCATTCTTCTTTCGTGTAGTTCTTAAAGGGCTTCGCCGGATCGAAGCCGTGCGTCTGAGCGCTTTTCTTGGCCCAGCGGTAGTACGCGCTGTGTTCGCCGAAATTCCAGGGGGCCACACCTTCCGAAAGAAGGTTGGACGTGAGGTCGGGAATGATCTTCCCGCGATCCTTGATCGCCATGCGCCCAAAGCCTTGGCACTGTTCACAAGCACCCTGAGGATGGTTGTGGTTGAAAAGGGTCGGCGAGGGCTCCAGATATTCCGTCCCGCAGGCCGTGCACTTGAGATGTTTGCTGAAGCGCTCTTCATCGCCAGCTTCACCGCGCAAAACGGTATCGCCGCGGCCTAAGCGGAGGCCGAGCTCTGAGGCTTCGATCAATCGCGCGCGATTGTCTTCTGTCGCTTGCAGTCGATCGACGACGATCAGACTCTTCTTCAGATCGGCGACCTTGATATCTTCAATTTTTTTCACTTCGCCATTGACCCAGCAGCGAGTAAAACCCTGCGCTTCGATCTGGGCCTTGAGTTCCGCACCTTTGAGTTTACCCCAAGCGTCCAGGGGAGCGAGAATCAAAACGCGTTGATCCTTCCACTTCCCCAGCGCCCGCGTGGCTATCAGCGGACCGTTGGCTTTGACGATGGGTTTGCCGCAGCAGATGATCTGCGAGAGATGGCCGAAGATGATCCGCAGCACATCGTTGAGTTCTGTCATCGTGCCGACAGTAGAGCGTTGATTGATACCCGACTTAGCCTGGCGCACGGCGATGGCCGGCGGGAGGTTTAAGACTTCATCGACTTCCGGCTTGGTCATTTGTTTGAGATATTGGCGAGCATAGCTCGATAGACTCTCGACGTAACGACGATAGGATTCACCGTACAGGGAATCGAAGACGAGCGAACTCTTGCCCGAGCCCGAGACTCCCGTGACGACCGTGATTTTTCCGAGAGGGAATTCGACAGTTAAATTCTTGAGATTGTGCGTCCGAACACCCTGCAGCTCTATGTTTTCCTCATAGTCAGACAAGACAGCCTCCTCAAGCTCAGTTGCGCATGCGCCACAGAACACAGTATCCTGTCTCCGTAGTCACAGGGAGGAGATTGTTGCACGGGTAAAACTTAGGGGGAAGGTGTCAGTTGAGCGCCTTGTTCAATATCGACACGACCGTCGCGATTCATATCGTAGGAGCGACGAATCACCTGACCCTGGGCATCCAGATATTCAAGCATGTCGAAATTGCCGTCTTTATTGAAGTCCCAGGCGCGATAAGCCAATCTTTTCTCTACCATCTGATCCCCCGCGTAGATGCGGACGTAGATAGGAGTCAGATCGGGGAGGGGATCATCGCCTTTTTGCAGGGGTCCGGGTTCGAGCACATAATGCGTCGGAGGAGGTGCGACGGCAACTTCTGGGGTTTTTTCGGTTGAGACGCATGCGACCCCTAAGATAGATATGCTTAACCACAAGGCTGGGCCTAAGGCGGCTCGCGTCCAGTGAAATGGATTGAGGCAAGACCTGTGCTGCATGTAATTTCCTCCGGGGCTACCTCAGAGGGATCGTCAGAAAGTAGCTTTCTCTTTAAATGTCCCGCACACAATGAGTTCATAGTAGTTATGCAAGACCCTAAAATGATTCGTAATTTCTGCATCATTGCCCATATTGATCACGGCAAGTCAACGCTCGCCGACCGACTGATCGAGACGACGGGGGCTCTCACGATGCGTGAAATGACCAACCAGGTCCTCGACAGTATGGACATAGAAAAAGAGCGGGGCATCACCATCAAGGCCCAGACGGCGACGATGAACTACAAGGCCAAGGACGGTAAGATCTACCACCTCAACCTCATCGACACGCCCGGCCACGTGGATTTCAGCTTTGAAGTCTCACGGAGCCTGGCCGCCTGCGAAGGAGCCCTTCTCGTCGTCGATGCTGCGCAGGGTGTCGAAGCGCAGACGGTGGCCAACGTCTATCTCGCGATCGACGCCAATCTCGAAGTCATTCCTGTCATCAATAAAATCGATTTGCCCAGCGCCGATCCTGAAGGTGTGCGGGCGCAAATTGAGGAAGAATTGGGCATCGACGCCACGCATGCCGTCCTCGCGAGCGCGAAGTCCGGTATTGGTATCGTCGATATTCTCGAGGCGATCGTCGCCCGCGTACCGCCGCCGCAGGATAACAACAGCGAAACGCTGCGTGCTCTGATCTTTGATAGTTGGTTTGACTCCTACCTCGGCGCTGTCTCGCTGATCCGCGTCTTCTCGGGCAGCGTGACCAAGGGTCAACGCATGATGATGCTGTCGAGCGAGAACACCTATGAAGTGCTCAAGATCGGCCAGCTGACGCCGAAGCTCATCGATGTCAAGACGCTGAGCAGCGGCATGGTCGGCATCGTCACAGGCTCCATCAAATCGGTGCGCGATACCAAGGTGGGTGACACCATCACCGATGGTAACCACCCTGACAAAAGGCCTTTGATCGGCTTCAAAGAAGCCCGGCAGATGGTCTTCGGCGGGATATTTCCGGTCGATTCCTCGGACTATCAGAATCTCAAGGATTCGCTCGAAAAGCTGATGCTCAACGACTCGTCGCTGACGATAGAGCCGGAAGTCTCACAGGCCCTTGGCTTTGGATATCGCGTCGGCTTTCTCGGTCTTCTGCATATGGACATCATCCAAGAGCGTCTCGAGCGCGAATACAATCTCGATTTGATTTTCACGGCACCGACCGTGGTCTATAAGGTGCGGACGACCAAGGGTGAGAATCTCCTGATCGAAAACCCGTCCAAGCTACCCGAAGCGACGGCGATCGAAGAGATCCAAGAGCCCTATGTGGCGATGACCATCCATACGCCGGAAGAATTCATCGGTGGAATTCTAAAGATCTTGCAGGAAAAGCGCGGGATACAAAAGGGATTGGAGTACACCAACGCTAAGAAGGTGAAGATCATCTACGAACTTCCGATGAACGAAATGATCTTCGACTTCCACGACAAGCTCAAGAGTATCTCTCGCGGTTATGCTTCGATGGACTATGAAGTCATCGATTACCGGCCTGGCGATCTCTGCAAGGTCGACATCATGGTCAACGGCGACAAGGTCGATGCCTTGGCGAGCATCACGCATAGAAGCACGGCCGATGGTCGTGGCCGCGTCATCTGTAAGAAGCTGAAAGAGCTTTTGCCTCGACAGATGTTCCTCATCGCCCTTCAAGCTGCGATCGGTTCGAAGATCATTGCGCGGGAATCGATCTCAGCTCTGCGCAAAGACGTGACGGCGAAATGCTACGGTGGTGACATCAGTCGGAAGAGAAAGCTCCTTGAGAAGCAAAAAGAAGGTAAAAAGCGGATGAAACAGATCGGCAACGTGGAGATTCCACAGACGGCCTTTCTTGCCATCCTCAGCCTCGACGACGATTGATCGTGCTGAGGGGCAGGCTCGCGGTCGAACGCGACAGAGCCTGTCTCTTTCAGCATTTTCATGGCCCTTCCCGCCTCAATGTCTTAGACTCGACCCCATGAGCTTAGAATTCGACAAAAAATTTGGATCGGAATTGGGCAAATCCCTCCCGCAGGATCCTGGCGTTTATCTGTTCACCGATGCGACCGGCGCAGTCATCTATGTGGGTAAGGCCAAAAACCTGAGGCGAAGGCTCGCTCAGTATCGCCTTGCGAAGCGAAAGAAGTCGCAGCGCAAGATGCGGCAGATCGTCAAACATGCCGTGAATCTCCAGCACCAGGTCTGTGCGGATGAGAGAGAAGCGCTCCTCCTTGAGAACGAGCTGATTCAGCAGCATAAACCCCGTTTCAATGTCGCGGGTGCCTTCTACTTTTTGTATCCCTACCTCGGCATGAAGCGAGAAGACAAGGGTGACTTGAGCCTCTGTTTCACGACCCATCCTGAGGTTTTGGAAGAGTTGGGGTTTGAGTTGTTCGGCGCCTTCCGTTCGCGAACGACTATCCGGGCTGCCTATGAAGGTTTGATTTACCTCTTTGATTTTCTCGGCCATTGGGATCAAACGCAGAGGGCTCGTTACGGCGATGTTCCACACAGTCGGATTGCCACTTTTAGGCAGGTCGATGGTAGTTGGCAAACGCTGTGCCGGGCTTTGCTCCGTGGGGAGTCGCCGGCTCTTCTCAAGGAGCTTGTCGGGGTGCTACTCGAGAAACCCAGGGCGCGCCAGGCGTCAGCTG
>CANJJY010000145.1 GCA_947474445.1 Oligoflexaceae bacterium | reverse complement strand
GCATGGGGAAGAAGGTCAAGTTAAAGCCTATCATATAAAGCCAGAACTGGACGCGACCCATTCCTTCGTTCAGGAACTTGCCGGTGACTTTCGGGAACCAGTAAAAGATACCACCAAACAAAGCCATCACCGCACCACCGTAGAGCACGTAGTGAAAGTGGGCGACGACAAAATAGGTATCTTGGTGCTGGGTATCAATAGGAGCTGAGGAGTGCATGATCCCTGACAGACCGCCAAGGGTAAACATCGCCACAAAACTCAATCCGAACATAGACGCCGTGTTGAAAGTGATGCGGCCACCCCAGACGGTCGAAATCCAGTTGAAAATCTTGACGCCGGTTGGGACGGCAATGAGCATCGTTGCGGCGGTGAAAAAGGTCGTCGCCCAGGCACCGAGTCCCGTCGTGAACATGTGGTGAGCCCACACGGCGAATCCAAGAAAGCCGATGGCGCAGGTCGAGTAAACCATGACTGAGTAACCGAAGAGAGGCTTGCGCGAAAAAGTTGGCAAGATCTCGGACACGATACCCATAGCTGGCAAGATCAGGATGTAAACTTCCGGATGGCCAAAGACCCAGAAAAGGTGCTGCCAGAGGATAACGGACCCACCTGCACCTGGGTTAAAGAATCCTGTTCCGAAGTGACGGTCGAAGGTAATCATCACGAGAGCGATGGTAATGACGGGCAGAGCCAGAAAGAGGAGGACCTGCGTCGCAAGAGATGCCCACACGAACATAGGCATTTTGAGTAGAGTCATGCCCTTGCACCGCATGTTCATGATCGTCACGAAGAAGTTGATCGAAGCGATCAGCGAGGCGAGGCCGATGACCTGCAGGCCCATGGCCCAAAAGTCCGCCGAAAGGTCAGGCGTATACTGAATTTCCGTGAGGTTAGCGTAACCGAACCAGCCGCCCCGAGGCGCTTCGTTGATCAAGAAACCGAAGTTCAGCAGGAGACCGCCAAACAGAAAAATCCAGTAGCTGAGGGCGTTGAGTCGAGGAAACGCGACGTCGCGCGCCCCTATCATCAAGGGAATGAGAAAATTGAAGAAGGCCGCCGACAAGGGCATGACCACGAGGAAGATCATGGTCGTCCCGTGCATGGTGACCATGGCATTGTAAAGTCGAGCCGTAATGAAGTCGTTGTTCGGGACGATCAGCTGCGTCCGCATCATCATCGCTTCGACGCCGCCGAGGAAGAAGAAGAAGAGAGACGATAGCGCATAGAGAACGGCGATCTTCTTGTGATCGACCGTCGTGATCCAGCCCCATAACCCAGTTTTGGGCGCGCCGTGATTACTCATACAAAAACATTACCTCCTGAAGGAAATCCGACTTCAATTAAAAGGTCTTGGCGGTGGAGTGCTGCAAGTAAGCTGTCAGCGCCTTGATATCGTCATCCGTGAGAACGAAGTTTTCCGCGAAGACCATCAGACTACCAGGCTTAACGGTTTGATAATCGGCTTTGGAATCGATCGAATCGCGCAGCCATTGATGCAGCCCGTCTTTGGAGTTAGGCAAAGTTCCCGCAGCGATGGTGCGACGGTTACCGAGGTTGGTGAGGTTTGGACCAATCATGCCGACAGCGTTGGTTCCCGCGATCGAGTGACAGGTAAAACAGGTCTTGCTCATGAAGAGGTCTTGCCCCTTCTTTTCCAGCGCGGTAGCGATCAGAGGGG
Organism: Oligoflexaceae bacterium; assembly: GCA_947474445.1. Taxonomy (GTDB): domain Bacteria; phylum Bdellovibrionota_B; class Oligoflexia; order Oligoflexales; family Oligoflexaceae; genus Oligoflexus. The sequence goes on along the minus strand of CANJJY010000145.1, from coordinate 8,542 downwards.
GATTCATTGCTGTCTTTACCCAAGAATCGAAGCGGGCTTTGGGAAGGACGACAGCTTCGTAACGCATGCGAGCATGGGAAAGACCGCAGAGTTCCGTACAATGACCCTGATAGTAGTCACCCTGCGGATTCTCGAGAGTGGGGGTCGTATAAGTCAAGACATTCGTCACACCAGGAAGAACGTCCATTTTTCCACCCCAACGCGGGATCCAAAAGGCGTGGATGACGTCGGCTGACTTGAGCTTGACGACGATGGGCGTATTTTCTGGAACGTACATTTCGTTGGCCGTGACTACACCGAGATCAGGGTAGCGAAACTCCCACCACCACTGGTGACCAATGACTTCGATCGTCAATGCTCCCGGATCCGGTTCGGCGTGACGCTTCATGATAATTTCCAGCGTCGGCAGAAAAATAAAGATCAGGAGGACGACGGGGATCAGGGTCCAAAGAATCTCGAGCTTGTGATTCCCCTTCACCTGAACTGGAATGCGCGTGTCGCCTGGTTTGTCGCGAAATCTCCACAGAGCATAGCAAAAGGGGACCGCGACAGCGAAGAACACAATCGTCGTGATGATAGTGGTGATGAGATAAACACGGTTGATGTCGTGTCCCCATTCAGTAACGACGTGGAACGTCGTCATGGGCAGCTTTTCGAAACAGGCCGTGAGTCCTAGAGCTAGGGATAATGTGAACAGGACCTTTAACAACCTAACGAGAGAAACCATGAGACAGTATAACTCCACGCAAAGTAATCGAAACGATGGTGCAATGACGACCCGATGTGCCACCGCTGGGATTGACGGAGAATTGTTATAATAACTACAAAGAATCCGCAATGTGAACCACGAACTGATGGATCTTTTTGATTTGTGCACCTGAATGTTCACTTGTCAAAATATCAAGTCCCCAACAGCTGACGCACACGAGAGGTCACTCGCGCAGGGGAGCGACGACAGAATGGAAGTCTGCGCACCGCGTATACCTTGCGGTGACAGGTCTTGCCCGCCCTGGGTCGAGATGCTAGGCTACCTTCCTCTGCCGATGACGTGTATAAAAAGGAAGCTTGTTCATGTTCCCCCGCGGTCATCGTTTCTTTCACAGCTTAAGTGTCGCAGTCGGCCTTTCTGGACTCGGAGTCCTTTGGGTCATGCTGCCTGATATGGTTCAATTCCGCGAAGCGAAGCACGAACCCCTCCTCTTCTCTGAGAGTGAGCTGGTGAAGCAGCTCGCATCCTTCAAAGCCCCTGAGCGCCCTGTCTTCGACGCCGACACGCGAAGAATTGCCGATCTTGGTCGTCGCATTTTTTTCGACCCACGTTTTTCTACTAACGGTCAAATCAGCTGCGGAACCTGCCACCAGCCAGGTCTATCCTTTACCGATGGGCGCCCCCTCGCGGTCGGCCTTACTCCCTTGCCCCGACACACCCCAAGCCTCCTCAATAGTTTTGCCACGAACTGGTTTTTTTGGGATGGTCGAGCCGACTCCTTAACTGCGCAGGTGCAAGGCCCCATTGAAACACCGACAGAGCATGGGTTCGATCGAGGCCGTGTCGCCCAGGTCATGTGGCAGCAGTATCGCGACGACTATGTTTCTCTCTATGGACCCTGGCCTTCTTCGCTCCATGGAATTCTGACTAACCCACAGGGCCTCAGCGCACGCCCGCTGCGGCCTGTTCCTGAATTGCCCTTGAGCCTTGCCCACTATGCATTAGCCACAATCAGTGAGACGCGTCTGCAGACGCGGTGGATCAATGACGGAGCTCGGGCAGGAATTGCGCCGCAGCGTCTGCTGGCCACCCGCTATCTTTATTCTGACGAGGAGAGCACACCTGCAATCGAGTCCTATCGATCGCTGACTGAGACCGTTCAAAGCGATCTCGATCTTGTATTCTTGCGTTTTGCGTGGAGTCTTGCTCAATACGAACGCGGTTTGGTCGCCTTGGATTCACCTTTCGACCGCTTTGTGCAGCGTTCAGAGGCCCAAGACAGACCCGTTTTCAGTGAGGACTTTGGGGAAAAGCAATGGCAGGGATTTAGGATTTTTATGGAATCCGGCTGCGCTCAATGTCACAGCGGTCCCATGTTCAGTGATCAGCAGTTTCACAATATAGGACTCCCACAGGGCAAAGGTTCCCTCGATCTCGGGCGGGCGGCGGGCATTCTTCAGGTCAAAGCCGACCCTTTCAATTGCAAACACGCTTTTTTTGCTGATCAAACGCCATCAGAATCTTGCGCTGAGCTCCCCTTTCTCAGACAGGACAACACCGAAATGGTGGGAGCATTCAAAACGCCTTCGCTGCGTAATGTCGCGGAAACAGCTCCCTACATGCACGATGGGGGGCTGCCTACGCTCAGCGCAGTGCTGGCCCACTACAACGAACTCAAGGCTGAGCCTGCCATCGGCCACCGCGATGAAATGCTTCTTCCCCTGCGTCTGCCCGCTGCTTCTCTCGCTTCGCTCGAACTCTTTTTGCGCGCACTCAGCTCTCCGATCGAAGACCTTTCAGATCGCACGCAACACTGAGACTTGGGCCTAATAATTCCAGACGCAAAAAAACCCGGTATCGGAGAAATCCGAACCAGGACTTTTGCATTCAAAAAGCTAGTTTCTCAGTTGAGAACTGTTTTCGAACCTTTAGCTACGCGAACCTTGCTACCATTTTCTACTTTGTAGCCAATGCGCGTCGCTTTTTTGGTTTTTGGGTCGACCAGGGCAACGTTACTGACGTGGACTGGCATCACCTTCTCGATGATTCCGCCTTCGTCGCCGTTCACGCCTGGACGGGCATGCTTCTTAAAGATGTTGAGGCCGCTGACGAATACAGCGTTTCTTTTGAAGTCGACTTTGTCGATCTTGCCGACGCCGCCCTTAGATTTACCTGTCAGAACAACGACTTCATCGCCCTTCTTCAGGCGAAATTTTTCTTCGTATTTAGTCTTCGTGGTCTGTTGAGCCATGTTGCGTATCCACTTTTGGTTTCAAAGTTCTGATGTTACCGGCTTCAGGTCGGCTTCGCCAAATGGGAACTAAGTTACTAGTAGAAAGCCCTGCAGGAGTCAAGCAGACTTTGATTCATTAACTACGCCACATCGACAAACCCTCGGATCGGGTCTGAAAACTTTCAAAGTCGAGGTAACCTCAGCTATAACAGAGCCTAGGGTCTTGCTTGTCGAAGGAGTCTCCGTGCTGCACCGTTCGCTACGCTTTTTCATTATCTTCAGTTGGCTTTGCGCCTTGGCTTCTGCGCCGCTTCAAACTTCCGCCTATGGCCAAGATCTGGGACTTCCGGGCAAAGAAGCGACCGACATCGATCCTCATGCTGTTATCGTCTGGGACGTCGCCCAAGCCGTGAAACAGGCGGATGGAAGCGTTTTGGTTGGCCTGCGCCTGACCACGCATCAAAATTTCTCTATCTATAAGAGCCGACTGACCTTCGATGGCCCCAGCGGCTATATTCCTCGCATCGGTACCGAACCCGCCAGTCGCCAGCAGCCCGATCCGATGGGCGAAGGTGAAATCGAGGTTTTTGATGCCGGTGATTTTGAACTGATCTTCAGCGGCGATCGCCCCTACACGGCCTCGACTATTAAATTTCGCATCAACTTCCTCGGCTGTACGGGACGCATCTGCCTTTTCCCTGCCACCAAGGAATTTGAGTTGCCCGTCTACGATGCGAGTCCGAACCCTGCGGCGATTGATCCTGCTGCGACTGCGGACGTTTCGACTGAAGCAGCGGCCGCGGCATCGGCAGCTCCGGCTTTGAATTCTCTTCCAGATCCTTCGCAGCCCCATATAGGACCTGCCAGTGAAGGCCTCAGCTTTGAAGAAAAGTATGCGGAGCAACTCAAGGACGGTCGTTTGCCTTGGGCTTTGGTGTTACTCGTCGTCTTTCTCGGAGGTGTTGCGACCAATATTACACCCTGTGTTTTCCCCATGATTCCCATTACGATCCGCTTGCTCGGCAAGCAGGGCCATAGGCCGATCGCAGCCGCCCTCGTCTATGCGTCGGGGATCGTCGTGACCTACACCGGACTCGGCCTCTTGGCATCGTTGAGCGGCGGAATTTTTGGTTCTCTCCTCTCGCATCCTCTCGTCAATATCGTGTTCGCTTTATTATTCATACTCCTTGGCTTCACCATGCTCGGTTTCGGCAATTTCAGCAAATTGCAGAACTTCGGCGCCCAATTGGGCTCAGGTCAAGCGTCTTATCTCAACGCCTTCGGCATGGGCGCCGGGGCAGGGCTAGTAGCCGCTCCTTGCACGGGACCGATCATGGGAGCCTTACTCGCTTACGCGACTCAGCTGCAGTCCACCCCCCAGGCTATACTCCTCTTTTTCCTTTACAGTCTCGGCTTTGCTCTTCCCTATGTTTTCCTCGGATTGGTCGCGCATCGAGTGGCTGCTTATAAGGTCAGCCCCAAACTTCAGGTAGCCGTGAAAATGATTTTCGCTGCGGCCATGTTTGCCTTGGCCGTATACTATCTGAAGAACACAGCCCACGAAGCCCTCCTTCCCCTTCAAGGTCAGTGGCGCGTGCTCACGCTTTCTTTACTCAGCCTTTCTTCTGTCTTGATCGTAGTCGTCGTTCGTCACGGCCACCTCATCCATGTAAAATCTGCTCATCTTTTGCCCGCTGTGCTCCTCGCCAGTGGTCTCTTTTCTGGGATCCAATGGGCCACGGGCGGAGATATTCGGAGCGAATTGCATTGGTTCAAATCAGAATCGGAAGCTTATGCCCGCGCCGCTGCCGAAGGTAAACCGATCTTGATCGATGGATGGGCTGACTGGTGCGTCGCCTGCAAGAAGATGGATCAGACCACTTTCAACGACCCCAGCGTCATTTCCTTGCTGCAGGAACGATGGGTCTTGGTTAAGCTAGATTTAACGGAAACTAACGATGCGACCGAAGCTCTCGCGGAGAAGTATGGAATGCAGGGTCTTCCTTCAGTCATTCTCGTCCCGAGCGGAGGCGATTTAAGCACGAGCTTTCGTTTCCCCACCGGATACGTGACGGCTGACCGCTTGCTGCGAGAACTGCACGCTTTTACAGGGAAGTAATATGCGGCAACACCTCCTCTATGTCATGGCACCTTCCCGTTTGCATGATATTAGCGGCGCTCTCGATCGACTGAACGCGACGCGATTGCCCGATGAGGGCCCGCTGACCCTCAACTTTGAGCTGGATCATCGACTCCTCAAAGGGGTCGCTCTGCGCATCTATCTGTTAGCTGACCTCGATGGTGTTTCGCCCGTCCTCCGCCAACACCCGATCGATTTACTCGTCTACGACGAACGTGGCGTCGATGCGATCGAAGCACTCCAGGCGATTCAACGCATAGGGCGCGATGTCAATCTCCTCTCTCAGCTGTGGGGTCCTGACTTTCAATTCCCCCTTTCGCGCATCGTTGCCGTCTTGCGGCAAACCCCCGAAGTCGATCACAGGATCTTTGCTCTCGGTCGCTTGAACGTTCGCGACGTGATCGTCGAACCGAAGAAGACGGCACTTATGCTGCGCTGGTTGCGGGAAGTCCTCTACGCAGGCATTTTGCGCGACAACAAGGTTGGATTGGCCTTGAGCGGTGGAGCCATGGAAGGTCTGCTCTATCAGGCAGGAGCCGTGCTCGCACTAAAGCATGCTTTTCAAGGGCGCAATATCTATGATTGCGACGTCATCTCCGGAATCAGCAGCGGTAGCATCGCTGGATCCTGCGTTGCGACTAAGATCGAAGTCGAAGAGCTGATTCGCAGCATCCTGGATCTGCCCTCGCCCTATCAACCTTTCAAACTGAGTTCTCTCTTTGATTTGGCGAGCGTCAACATCATCAAGAGGTTGATTACGACCAGCCTTCGGATGCATAAGGTCAAACCAAGTCAATGGCTCGAAGCCACGCTTGAATCAATCCCTACAGGCTTTTTCAAAGGCGATAAGCTCGAAGCCTATTTTCATGAATTGTTTACCCAGCATGGGCTCGGCGATACTTTTGAATCTCTCCGCGCGCGCCTCTTTATCGGTGTGACCGATCAAGACACCTTCGATCATGTGACGCTGGGCCGCACACCTCTCGATAAAATGCCGATCAGCGCTGCCGTCCGGGCCTCATGCTCCTTGCCGCCGCTCTTTACACCCAAGGGGATCGAAGATCGCTGGTACATCGACGGCCAGGTGACCAAGAGCTGTAATTTCGAGGCGGTCGTCGAAGAAGGGGCACGATTGATCTTTGTTATCGATCCGATCAAACCCTTCCGCGCTACAGTCGCCGGAAGTTCCGATGTCAAAGGTGGTTATTTCGGCGTGATTCAGACCATTAAAGCTTTGATTTCAACGCGTTTTGAAACCAATCTTCGCGCGGTCAGCGAACAGTATCCGGACGTCGACTTCATCGTCTTTCAGCCCGATGAAGAGTGCGCAAAGATGATGTCGGGTTCGCCTCTGCGGGCACGTCTAAGGACCGAAGTCATCGAAGTCGCTTATCAGAGTACGCTCAGGCGTCTCAGAGAGCGTCATCGGGTCTACTCGGCCAAGACGGGGAGATACGGCTTTGAATTGAAGAGCATCGAGGCTTTACGTAAACTCGAGACGAGTTATCAGGAGCTGATCGGCATTCGCTGAACGGCTTTTCCCCTTTTGGAGGCCGTCCATGCGCAGTTCCTTGATCCTTTATCATTACTGGCGATCGTCATGTTCATGGCGCGTTCGCTGGGTCCTCGCTCTCAAACAGATCAGCTATCAATCAGTGGCCATCAATCTCTTGGAAAACGAACATCGCTCGCCCGCTTACCTGGCTAAGAATCCGAGCGGCTTAGTTCCCTGCCTCGAGAATGAAGGCAAAGTTTTGAGTGAATCAACGGCCATCATCGAATGGCTCGAAGAGACCTTTCCGCAGAGTCCGATCCTGCCGCGAGATCCTTGGCAGCGAGCGGAAACGAGGGAAATCGCCTCGATGATTGCGACTGGGATTCAGCCTTTGCAGAATCTGAAAGTTCAAAAGCATGTGTCGTCCGAGCCGAAGGCGCGGGAGGAATGGTCACGATTTTTTATACAGAGCGGCTTGGATGTTGTGGAAGCAAAGCTCAAGGATCGACCTGGACTCTACTGCATGGGGGACGACGTGAGCCTGGCCGATCTCTACCTCGTGCCGCAGATTTACAATGCGCTTCGTTTCAATGTTCCCATGGAGCGATATCCGCGGCTTTATGCCATCTATCAGTATTGCATGACGACGCCGGAGTGCTTGCAGGCCGCGCCTCATAATCAGCCGGGTGCCATACCATCTTAAAAAAGAAATCGAAAGATCTTAGACCTACTAGGGGGTTTTGCAGGCGCAGGCTCTATAGCCACCCGCATACGAACCGGAGCCATTAGCGGCTGTAAGATTGTATCGACTCGTCGGAACCCAAGCTCCATTATAATATTTGCATCCCATATCAATAGGTATCAGGTGAACGCGGGTCGCACTGATAGGGCCAGCGGGTGCTCCAAAATGATCCAATACCTGATTGCAAGATGCATCGGACGCTGATAAAGCATCGGTGCCTGGATCATCATATACGCGGCTGTGATTCGAGCAGGCTGTATCGCACGACTCTCCCGATGCTCCGTAAAAATAGCAAAAATTATTCATAGAATACCCATCGCAGGGTGGCTGAATCGCAACTTTGATTCGTGCCACGGTGTTGACGGGGCGGGATGGGCGTCGACTCTTTGAGACGGCGACCGAAGTCGTCGCGCGAACATCGTAGATATCAAAAGTCGGATCCTGCGATTGATCAAGAATTTCGAGCGACGTGAGCGAGTGGTTGCCCGTCACAGGTAAAGGCGGATGACCCGTCATCGCCCCTTGCATCATCGTACTATTGAGCAATGAAGCCTGTAGGTTTTTGTAATTCGCCTTGCCGGCATCAACGCTCAAAAAAGCATTCCCATTGCCGATGATTTGCTTGTCGATGATTTTGAGAGCCGCAACCCCATGCGCATCTTTTTCGAGCATCGTACTGAGATAGGAAATAGCCGCGAGGTTCATCTGCTGTGCATCGTTCACCACACGGTTGACCTTGATTTCTTTGCTGCGGCTTCGAGTCGACTCACTATCGTTGCTCAAGATATAGAGTGAAAAAGTAGCCGCGCAGATGACCGCCAGAAGCAGCGTGATATTACCTTTTTGGTTTTCACTAATTTCTGCGCCCATCGATAGTTGAAACCTTACCTGTGAGGATTTTTCAAAAAGCCACACGAACTCAATCCTCAGGCTTATCGGCAAGTGTTTGCTATTTCTTTGCTAATGCCAGTAAGAAAGGAAAAATGCAGATAAATTTCTGGTTTATTTTTCGCGGTAAGAATTCGGGTTTGCCTAAGCATTTGAGTCGAGGCTTTGGACAGCTTCCTTGCCCTGTCTGATACAGCTTTTCTCAACTGGCATTTTAAGAGGAAGTATTGAATGCTATTAGAAAGAAACGCATTCAAAAAGTACGAGTGAAAAAATCTTCCCCGCAGACCTGCGAGAGAGTGAGCAATCATGCTATTTGCCTACATTGATCATAT
>CANJJY010000144.1 GCA_947474445.1 Oligoflexaceae bacterium | reverse complement strand
ATGCCTGCACCTGCAAGTATGGGTTTCAGGAAGGAAGACCAAGGGATTTTCGGCAAGAATTCCTTGGCAAATCGCATACAGAGAAGACCAAAAATGATCTTACCCGCGATGATCACGTAGGCGACCGATTTGAAGCCCCAGGTCGCTTTCAAGGCCCAAACGGTTGGCGGAATAAAGAAAAGACAGATGGACCCTGCGATGATAATCGGCCAGGGACGCGATCGCGCCATGAGGATCTGCAATCCAAACACGGATACGAGAATCGATCCTATCATACTGACGCTCAGAAGACTCAAGAGGTAATGTCCGGCAACCGGCAAATGGCTAAAAAGAATACGGATCACATCGCCTTCGATAAAGGGGATACCAAAGATAATGGGAGCAATCAATGCACTCAAAAACCAGAGACTGAGTGCCACGTGCTTATAGAGAGAATCGCGATCCTTCACCTTGAGAATTTCTGCGTAGAAGGGCAAGGCTATCGCGGTCGTTACCATCGCCAGGCTCTGAATCACGCGAGCAGGTCCCGAGTAGATCCCAGCTGTTTCGAGCCCAAACCATCTTTCGATCAGAAAAATATCGATGCGATCGATGAGGGTAAGGACCAAGATCGTCAAAGCAAAGGGCGTAGCTTTCATCATGATTTCGCGCAGCTTGGACCAAGCGATGCGTGAAAAAGACAAGGTCTTGTACGCGTAGAGCCCGGTCAAGAGGCAGATGAGCGAATTGGGAAGCAGCGAGAGAAAGACGAACAAGCGCTTGTCGCTCGGCGATTCAACCAGAGTCAGGATCAAAAGCAAAGCGGCGATGCGCAAGACGCCAGAGATAAGGCTCATAGTGGCCAGCTTATGGCGAGCGACACAAAGCCAGAAGGTATCAAAAATGCAAGCGGCCATGACCACTAAAAGAATATCGAAAGAATAGCGATCGGCGGCGGTCGCGGCGCCAAAGTTGTGGCTCTCTAGGAAAAAGATAGATACCCGCAGCGCATTAAAGACTTTAAGGACGAGAATATGCGAAAAAAGTCCCTGGCTGACCGCAGGGGATTGGTCCTTGTCCTCAGCGACAGCCGCCAGGGCAAAGTTGGGAAATCCATAGGTGACAAAGGGCTGAACGACTTCAAAAAGAGCCAATTGAAACTGGGCCCAACCAAAGTCGGCGAGTCCCAGGGATTTTTGAGCATGATAGAGAATGAGAATAGGCGATATCTTATTGATGATTTCCAAGAGCAGACCCGAAGCAATCGACAGACTGATACGGCGATGATTGATCGACATGCTGCGTAAAAGCTCCCGTAAATAAGACGTCAAACAGAGCGGCGGCTGTCCGACCAGCAAAGTCCTTTGACGGATCTCTCGATACATCCATTTGACCTGCGAGGAGATCTGAGGAAATGTCTTTATAACATATCAGGACTCTGAGCCAGACAATATGTATAAATGACAAGATATGGACTTGGGCAGGCCGGACGCAGCTCTCTCGTCAGACCTTCAGATGGCCTGCGTGATGTTAACTTTCACGGCATCGCCCGGCTTGACTTTTTCAGCCGACCCGACCAGATCACCGCTTTGATCTTTGCCCGCTGTACCATCTTTATCGAGACGCGCTTTAATGCGTAGATTCTTAGGCACAGCTCCGCCGCCCATGACTTGAACGTTTTCCGTCGTCAGATCGCCTTTGAAGATGCTGCCTTTTGCATCCGCTTTTAGATCGACTTTCATCGCTCCGTAAGGTCGCGGCATGGGGCTATCAGCATCGTAGAGGATGACGAAAAGGGTACGAATACCAGTAACTTTTTTAATGAGGGCAGCATCGTCAATGTTCACTTCCAAAGATGCGATTTTGTCAGCTGCGCTGGCCATAGACGCGAGACTCAAACCAATACTCAAAGCCATCATTCGAATAGTGCGCATAGGGATCCTCATGGAGATTGATTAAACCCATGGAGCTTAAATGAAGTTGCCTGAAATGTCGAGATTTTGGCCTTAAACCACGTCGATTCAAACGGTTTTTTTTAATTGATCACTAACTACGCGACCAATATTTTCGTACATCGATGGCTACCGCGGCGACGATAATCAGCCCCTTCACGATATACTGTAAGTTGGGATTCATCCCGATAAAGGTAAGACCATAATTAATCACCGCGAAAATGAGAACTCCAGCGAGAACCCCCTGAGCGGTCCCAATGCCCCCTGTCGTCGATACTCCACCGACGACACAGGCAGCTATCGCATCGAGCTCATACATTTCTCCGTAGTTGCTCTTCGCCCCTCCCGATCGCGCCGCTTCCAAGACACCGGCAAGACCTGCCAGGGCTCCGGCTATCGCGTATATTTTGATCAAGGTCGCATCAACGTTGATGCCTGAGACTTTTGCGGCGTCCTTGTTGCCGCCGATTGCATACATGTTCTTGCCGAGGATTGTCTTGTTGAAAAGGATCCAGATGAGTCCCACGACGACGGCAGCAAAAATCACGATATAAGGAATCGAGGCTACCGAGCCGGATCCGAGCGCTGTAAAATCAGGACGGAGGCCTCCAATCGGCTGAGAATTGTTCGGTTCTTGATCAAAATAAATCAGGTTCAAACCATAAACGATCACCATGCTGCCGAGCGTGGCAATAAACGGCGCAATGCGCAGCTTGGAAACAGCGAGGCCATTGAATAGCCCGATGAGCAATCCCGCAGCGACGGCGATGAGTAGGGGCACAAAAAGCGGCAAATTAGGCAATTCTGGGTAGAAACGGCGAGCATACTCGGGAATCTGCAGCATCGAAGCGGAAAGCACAGCCGCGAGCCCCACCACGCGGCCGGCTGAAAGATCGACCCCGCCGCTAATCAAAACCAAAGCACTTCCCAACGCTATGATCACCCGCGTGGAAGAGCTCAGGAGAATATTACGGAGACTTCCGGCAGACAGAAAAGCCGGCTCGCGGATTGCAATGCCGACGACCAGAATCAGAAGGACGATATAGATGGCATATTCCAGACTGAATGCCGCGATTCTCTTCCAAGCAGCTCCCATAATCTTATCCTTCTTACCTATAGTGTCATGATACGAAGCGAGTGGCCAAGCGGAGAATCTGCTCCTCTGTCGCTCCTTCAGCGGGCAGCACACCAGAGAGCCTACCCTCGCACATCACCAGGATGCGATCGGACAAGCCGATGAGTTCGGACATTTCTGATGAGATAAAAATGATGCTTTTGCCTTGCTTGGCCAATTGCGAGATGATCCCATATATCTCTGCCTTTGCTCCGACATCGATGCCGCGCGTCGGTTCATCGAGCAGGAGCAGAACCGGTTGCGTCAAGAGCCAGCGCGCTAGCAATACTTTTTGCTGATTGCCCCCCGACAAGTTTTTGATCGGCGTCTCGATCGAAGGCGTTTTGATGCGGAGCTCGGTCACGTAGCGACGCGCGTCGGCCGTGCGCCCGGCATCGCGCAAGAGATGAGTCTTTCCGAGATAACGGCGCTGGTTGGCGATGACGATGTTTTCCAGCACCGACAGCATGGGAAAAATCCCTGTGGCGCGCCTTTCTTCGGTGAGGAGGGCCATCTGGTGGGCAATAGCATCGGCCGGCGAGCGAATCGCAAGCTCTCGCCCCTCGATGAGGATGCGCCCGCTGGCCTTGGGTCGCAGGCCGAAGATAGTCTCAATCAATTCGGTTCGCTGCGATCCAACCAACCCGCCTATACCCAAGATTTCGCCTTTTTTGACATCAAAAGATATGGATTTTACGCTGGCGGGTAGACGTGAACTAAGATTCTCCACCCGCATGAACACCTCGCCGGGAACATTTTCCTTGGTCGGAAAACGCTGGCCGAGATCGCGACCGACCATCCGCGCTATCATCCGATCAATCGTCAAGTCGGCGGCTGGCCAGGTACCGATCAGCCGACCATCTCGCATGATCGTCACATCGTCGGCGATGCGCAGGATTTCTTCCATCTTGTGCGAGATATAGATGATAGCGACGCCGCGCCGCGTGAGATCCGCGATCACCTGAAAGAGCCGCTCAGCCTCGGCGCTGTTCAACGACGAGGTTGGCTCGTCCATGACGATAATTTTTGACTGATAGGAAACGGCCTTGGCAATCTCTATGCTTTGGACTTTCGAGACGGAGAGAGAGCCGATCCGTGCCCGCGGATCGATCTTCAAGTCGAGTTCGCGAAACAGCAGCTCGGTTTGAGCGAGCATGGCGCGATCGGATACCCAGCGCAAAGGCCCGAAGCTCTTGATGGGAAAGCGTCCCAGCCAGACATTTTCCATCACGCTGCGGTCCCGCACAGGGTGCAGGACCTGGTGTATCATCGCGACGCCAAGATCCAGGGCTTGCTTCGGACTCGCGAGCTCCACGGCTTTCCCGTCGAGAAAAATTTCCCCTGCATCGGGCCTATAGATTCCAAACAGACACTTCATCAGCGTGGATTTTCCTGCACCGTTTTCCCCCATCAGGGCGTGCACGGTGCCGGCCCGAACCTTGAGGTCGACGCCATCGAGAGCTTTAACGCCCGGAAACTCCTTACTGATGCTCTTCATTTCAAGCACGTATGCGCTCATCGGAACTCCTCGCCCAAAAAAAACAGCCCAGGGGGAGCCAAAGAAGGAACTCGGGTGATCACGCACCCGAGCTCCCGATGAAAAGCAGCTTACATGACCTCATTCATGTTTTCTTTGGTCACTTTCTTGTAAGGAACCCAGACATATTTTTCAGAGGTGATCGCGTAGCCTGTGTTGGCTTGATCAGGAACCTTTCCTTGCGCCAGGACATAGGAAAGAGCAAAGGTCGCCTGACCCTGATTTTTCGCATCGTTCAGCACGGTGCCAGTCAGCGTCCCTTCCTGGAGAGCCTGCAGGGCTGGGGCTGTTGCATCGACTCCGACGACCGGCATCACTTTGCCGTCTTTGAAATAGCCGACGGCTTTCAGCGCTTCGATCGCACCTAAAGCCATATCGTCATTATTCGAGATGACAACTTCAATCGCATCGCCGCGCGAGCCCAGGAAGGCAGCCATTTTTTCTTGACCCTTGATCCTGTCCCACATGCCCGTGTCCTGAGCCAGCTTTTCGGTCTTATAGCCTGCGTCTTCGATGGCTTTGATGGAAAACTTTGTGCGGAGCTCGGCATCTTGATGTCCGGGTTCGCCCGTCAGCATCACGTACTGAATAATGCCGTCTTTATTCTTGTCGGATTCAGGGTGCTTTTTGAAGTAATCCACCACGATCTCACCCGACAGCGTGCCCGATTCCTCAGCTTTGGCTCCTACATAATAAACCTTGTCCCACTTTTGCATGTCTTCAGGCATCGGTTCACGATTGAAAAAGACGATGGGTATATTGGCTGCCTTGGCCTTGTCGATCAAGATCCCTGCCGCCGTGCGATCGACCGGATTGATGGCTAATGCATTGACTTTCTTTGCAATGAAAAGATCAACCTTTTCCGATTGAACGGGCTGTTGATTCGCACTGTCGACGAAATCGATCGTCGCTTTTCCTTCGGCTGCCTTGGCCATCGATCCGCGGACCCCAGACATAAAGGTATCTTCGTACTTGTAAATTGCACTGCCGATCGTGATGGTCGGAGTCGCGCTGGTCGCGGCGGTTTCACTCGCCGTGGTTGGCTTTTTCGTGCAGGCATTGACCGCCAAAACCGCGCAAACAAAACCCGCTGGCATGAGGAGTGACGTAAACGTTCTCATTCAAAACCCCCTAAAAATTAGTAAAAATCAAATGGATCTGACCGGTTCGAAGCAAAGCTAAAACGTGTGGATAAGCCGATAGATATCCCGAAAGTGGGCTGCCTATCAAGGTGCATTCCGTCCATTCGTGTACGGATGTCTTTCGGGTCGCCACGCGCACGAACCTTGATAAATTGACACACTCAAAGGACCGTTCGCGCCACTCACTTTTGGTCCTAGAACGCGCGTAGCTACAGAATTCTTCTACTCGACGGCTCTATTTTTGATTATAAACGAGGCTGGAGAGCCAAACCCCGCAAGTCTTTCAAGCGTCGTCTCCGAACGCGTGCGTGGTGCGACTGGCTTTTGTTTCTTGCATCTAAAGGGAGTATCGTTTGAAAAGCATCATCGCTTCGATCTTGTTTGTGAGCACGACAGGCGCCTTCGCTGCTGAAGACACCTGGACGTTTAAACCAGAAATCTATGCGCGCGGCGGCGCCACCTACAAATCCGATTTCAGTCGCGAAGCGGGCCGCGGTCGCAGCTCTGCCTTCAACAATGGACCTTATCTCGAAGAATCCCTCATCGATTCGCCTCTGACCGAAGTTACACTGCACAGTAGTTACGGTGACCAGTTCATCTATCACCTCGGTTTCGATGTGGACAGCAATCGTCGCTTTGTCAGCAAATCAGATGGGCCGAACAAAGCGCCTCTGACCGAACGCATCAATTTCCTTGAATTCAAATCAACCCCCGACGTTTCCATCTGGTATGGGAACCGTCCTTTCAGAAGTCCTCCGGAGTTTCTTTCGCGTGCCTTCCTCTTCGATGAGATCAATATTCTTGGCGGTGGCGTGCACATTGACAACTTAGGTCCTCTAAAGGCCGACTTCGCGTACGGTTCCTTTGAAGATGACAGCTCCGATGCGACCACCAGTGTTACGACCCAGGAACACACCAACGTCGTCATCCAAAAGCTCGAACTCCCTCTGAGCAATGGAACGATCAAATCTAACTTTGAACTCCAGCAGACCAAGAAAACAACCAGCGATGGAGTTGGCGAAGCCGGAACTCACGGTTACCTCGCGGGCCTCGCCTGGCAACGCTGGGGCGATGTTGTCCTCGGCGGCGGTCTCTACCAACAATTCATCGCGCATTATTCGCAGGGCTATATCGCGCGATCCATCATGAGCACACCGTTTAATGAATTCGACAAGGATCACGCAGCCTCGAAGTTGTTAGTGGGTTGGAACGGCGACTGGAAGATGGATAAATTTGCTCTCTACTGGTTGGCCCTCTATCAAGCGAACCAGGGTGATGCCGAAGGCATCGCTCGCAAAGACATCGTCTGGTCTACACTCGACGGCATGGTGCGGCCGGTCTACGCCCTCACGCCTCAACTGAATGTCGGTATGGAGTGGGATAGACGCGCCGCTGTGAAAGAAGGCAATGCTCTGCGGTCCGGCTATAACGGCAAGACTTTTGAGTGGGCTACCAACAACGGCAGCACCCGCTTGGGTGCTCTCGTGAACTACACTCTGCGCAACAAGAACTTCAATACGCCGACCATCGGCATTTTTGCTGGTGAAGTGAAGAAAGATCGTTTGGTTCAATTTTACAACTCAGAAGCACCGAAAAAATCGACTCGCTTCGTCCATTTCTTCTATGAAGTGTCGATCAACTGATCTACGGCACCATCCGCTCACCGGTCGAGCGGATGGACCATTCCTCACTCAAATAGATTGATTTCAGCGATCGAGGTCCAAGGCCCACCGTGCTGCTCAGAGAGAGCGACGACACGTACAAAGCGCGCGATCTGAGGCGAAGAAAAGGAGAGGGCTGCGCGATCGCCACCATCTCCGAAAGCCCCGCTGGCCACAGGCTCGCCCCAGTCCATACCGTCCAGACTCAAATAGATCGCATAATCCTTGATATCGCCATGACCATTGCGTTTGATGTACTCCAAGGCGCGCGGCGTATAGATGCCGCCTAAATCGATGACGATTTCGTGAGGGTGAGACCCCAGTTGATGCCGCCAGGTCGTATGCCAAAAGCTTGATAGATCACCATCTATCGCCATCTCGGCCGGTGTATCGGCCTCTTCGCTGTCGGCTGCTACTTTCCAAAACTCATGCGAAATCCGCCGTGGCTGCAAGCTGAGATCGACGATTAAGGTCTCGCTCGGTTCGAGCCCTGGCTTGTAAGCGCGCGCTTTGAGAACACGGCCAGAGGGAACGTCGATAGGTTTCGCATAGACCGGCGATGCATCGCCTACCTCGCTGCCATCGATACTGTAGCGAATCGTCGTTTCCTCATCGTCATCAGCGGTCGCGAGGCGGATCTTCCCCCCTTTTTCGCGGGACATCACTGGCATCAAAACAAAATCCAGGGGTGGATGGTTGAGCCCACGATACCCGTCTTCGGTCAGATGAATGGGGCGCAGCACCAAGACCATGCTGTAGTTGTCATCAAACAGTCGATAGGGTTGATGGGGAAGGGCACCCCAACTATTGTCACCGCCTAAACCCATCTGCGCTCCATCGAGGTTGACCGTCATATCCTCACGGCGCGGCAGTTCATGATCGTGGCGAGCAGCTTCCAAGTCCGCCTGCGTATAGGGCCAAGCGCTCATTTCAAAGTGAGGGAAACCCTGGACGAGCAAACCCACTCCTTCGTCCGTCGTGAATCCAGCCCAGCGAACCTCGCTGCGGTTTCCATTTTCCTGCGGCCGTACGTAGGGATGAATGAAATCTTCCAATGCCTTGCGAAAAATCCCTAGTTTACCCCCCGCCTTGCGATCGCTGTAAGTTTCTTCAGGGCCTCTCCCGTACCAGGTGATGTGGCTGTAGCGCCGCGGCATTTCCATCTGCAGGCCAAAGCGCGGCATTTCCGGAAGGCCGAAGCCCTTGGCAAATTGGCTTTCAATGACAACTTCACCCTCAGGATGAATGGTATAGATGCGGGTCAATCGACTGCGTCCATCAGCCAAAGCACTTTCGGCCCGTACGCGGACCAATCCGCCCGTCAGCTCAAAGGCGTCTAAGCGCAGAGTCTGCAGCCCCTCCTCTGCTGAGCGCCAGTATCCCAAACGCTCCTTCATCTGACTGCCATTGTCGTTGTCCGTGGGAGCTCGCCAAAAATTCGGCTGGAGCGCGCGGCTCAAGAGATCCTGATCCTCATAGTCAAAGCGCAGGAGATCTCCCGACTCGCTGAAGTTCACAATAAAGTTTTGACCTTCAATCTGAATCCTGTTGCCGTCGCGCACGATGCGCAGACGCTTATTGTAAGCAGCGGAGAGAAAAGCATCGGCCGAACGTTCTACCCGGGTCCATTCACCCAAGGTGGATGAGCTTGCTGTGAGCATCAGATCATTCCAGGCAAGCTCAAATCCCTTAGTCGCCCATGGTTCCCCTTCTTTGAGATGAAAGCTGACTCGCAGGACGCGTTCGCCCCTCTCATCCGCCGTATCGAGGGAGTAAGGAATCAGGACGTCCAACTCTTGACCTGGCCCCAGGGCAGGCACATCCATCTCCCCTGCATCGATACTTACCCCATTCTCCAGAAGATTCCACTGCAGGGTGAGGAATTCTAAACTGCGAAAGGCATACTTATTGTGAATCGTCACCCAACCCTTGGCTGGATCGGCGAATCGCGTTTCGACCGGCTGATAGACCTTCTTCACCTCTTGCAGAGATGGCTGTGATCGTCGATCGGGCAGAACGATGCCATTGCAATTGAAATTGCCATCGTTCGGAACGTCGCCGAAGTCCCCTCCGTAGGCGAGAAACCTTTGACCTTTTGCATCGGTTTTCCAGATGGCCTGGTCCGCCCAGTCCCAGATGAAACCTCCTTGCAGGTGAGCTTGACTCTCGTAGGCGGTCCAGTAGTCTTGAAAATTGCCGAGACTATTGCCCATAGCATGCGCATATTCACACTGGATCAAGGGTCGATCGCGATGCTGCGCGGCATAGTTCAAAACCCCTTCGATCGTCTCATACATCGGGGCCACGATATCGATCAGGGGATCGAGACCAGCAGGTTCGTACATGATGGGTCGCGATGGATCCCGGGCTTTGGCCCAAGTGATCATAGCTTTGTGATTATCGCCGTAGCCAGCTTCATTGCCTGGCGACCAGATGATGATGGAAGGATGATTTTTGTCGCGTTCCACCAAGTTTTGAATCCTTTGCATACAAGCGTTTCGCCATTCAGGCAAACTGCCCGGAATGATGTCGCGGATGCCGTGCGATTCAAGATTAGCCTCATCGATCAAGTAGAGTCCAAGCGTATCGGCGAGCTCATACCAGCGCGGATCATCGGGATAATGCGACGTCCGCACGGCGTTGATATTGTTTTGCTTCATGAGGAGAATATCGCGCAGCATCGATGCTTCTGAGATCGTCCGCCCGGTATTGGGATCGGCTTCATGGCGATTGACGCCGCGTATCATCACGACTTGACCGTTGACTTTGAGCTGCCCTCCTTCGATACGAACAGAGCGAAATCCAAAATCGTGACGGGCGACTTCGATGACACGGCCTTCCGTGTCACGCAGGATCAT
>CANJJY010000143.1 GCA_947474445.1 Oligoflexaceae bacterium | reverse complement strand
GGCGAGTTTGAGTTTGATCGAAAGAGTACCGGCCAGGGGCGTGTCTTTCAGCTCGAACTGCTTGCCGAGGAGAGTAGCTATGTTGGCCGAAATACGATTGAGAGTCGTCGCATACGAGGCATCGCAGATGTTTCCGTAATTCACTGCGGTCGTGTTGAAGGTTACGAGGCGACGGTATTGCGTCCCGATGTTCAGCGCTGTCTTGCAGAGAGGAACATTGGGATCTGTCGTGGGGTCAAAAATTCCATAGAGTCCGGCATTGACGCCGATTTTGCGACCCAAGGAGTTTTGGATATGGTTGATCAAGTAGGTTTCTTTAGCCCAGTCTTTGCCAGGGCAATCGCTACCGTCTTTGCTGCAGTTGTCCTCATCTGAAACGATGAGAACCGCCAAGGTCGAGGTGGATCGAATCCATGGAGCATTCAAACAGGAAAGACCGACGACCGATTGGAGGATGCCTTGTTCGTTGCCATCACCGGAGACCCCAGCGTTGACGACGGCGTTGGTAAACTTCGATACACGGTCTGCATCGGATGCTTTGACGAGGGTTAAAGCGCAGTTAAAATCGGTGTAGGCATTGCCGGCTGCACCGGCCTTGAGAGCCGCGCTCGTCGTGATCACACCGATCTGCCAGTCCGTATTAACCAAAGAGACTAAGAGTTCATTGAGTTTGGTGCTGAGATTGGTCTGCTCTTCCTTCATCGAACCCGAGTTATCGACGACGACAAGGATATCGACCGGTTTGGCCGTGGTTTGGTTGATGGCCTCGCCCGCAGGAGACCCCTGCTTGAAGGTCTGTGATACCGGTGCTCGCGAGTTCTGTGAGCTATTTTCGCTCACCGATTTGTTGATGTCGGTCAGCGTAAAATCGGTTGAAATCGATTGAGGCGCGATCGAAAACTGCAAGGTTTCATCTTTCACAACCGAAGCTGGGAAAGTACTGAGGAGAGAGTCAGGTTTGTCGCTGACGACTGAAGGCAAAACAGATTCAGAAGTTTCAATAGGGTTTCCGTTTTGAGCAGGCAGAGCATCCTCCGATGCATCTTGCTTGGAAGGAGCTGCCGCCTTGAATTCACTCTGTGAACATGCGCCCGCCGTCAGCCCTAAATAGAGGGCTGACAGAGACAGGAGCCAAAGCTTCTTTAAAGGTTTCTGCGGCATCGATAGCGCTCCTTGATTTGACCAGAGGCCCTCAGGTATTACCTGCTGTAAAACGCATGCCCTAAGGAAGTCCGAAGCTCTTATCGGAAAGCTGCTGGAGAACTTGAGAAAATATTTCAGATGGGGAAGAATCTGATTAAAATCAGAAGGGTAAGCCTATTCGCATGAAGTGTCTTCTGCTCTAAGAGTGATGCCGTGCAGGGCTCAGGGCGGGAGTTCTGGCGATAGGCGTTGCAAAAAAAACCCTCAACCATTACGCTTTTGTACAAGATAAAGAAGAGATCTCGGCTATTTGGATGCTTTAGAACAGACTTCTTGGGCGTCTTTTTGCGGACTTGGGGGGGCTACGTGCCTCGCCGCGTTCTCCCTATTTTCGGCGGAGATTGAAGAGAAGGAGTTTGAAGGTGAAAAGAGAGCTCAATATGAATCACTTTCATCGATCACTCAGTTTCAAAGGGCTGCTCGCGTTAATCGCCCTAGCTATTGTCTGGGTACCCCGTGCTGAAGCCAATTGGACTTTGAACCTTGGCTATCACAACCCGCTCAATAGCAAATTAGGGATCAACTTCCTTTACTGGGGCAGTCAGTGGAACTTTGAAATCGGATTGGGGTGGCTCGATGCCGATGCCAGCAAAGACGATGAGACCAACAGCGAAACCAAGGACGACGACAAGGTCAGCTTTGCGGCGGCTGGCGATCTAGACGTCAAGTACCGCTTTTCGACCGGTAACGTGGCTCCCTACATACAACTCGGCTTCGGCGCTGGGACCGGTGCCCAGGTCGGCGATAAGAGCGATGCCGGCGTTGGTTTCGGTGGCCCCTTTGTAGGACTCGGGCTGTTTTTTGGCAAGCCCGCTCTCTATGCCTACGTCGCCGGCAATTATCTGATCGAGTCCAAAGACAACGAATTTCAGGGTGGTTTGGGCTTTGATATTTAACTCATCCCTTGCGAATGAAGAGGAAGGCGATAGGCTCTATGCGGATTGCATACTTGGTTCCTGAGTTTCCGGCGCAGACGCACGTTTTCTTTTGGCGTGAGATTCAAGCTCTCAAGCGCATCGGCGCAAGCGTTCATTTGCTTTCGACCCGGCATCCGCAGCAGCTCAGTCGCCATGCCTTCGCTGCTGCTGCACAGAAAGAGACTCACTACCTCTTTCCTCCGCCCTTGCCTTCGTCTCTCTTCTATCTCGCGCTCCATCCCCTCCTTTTTCTGCGCATGCTGCAGTATATTCTGCGAGTCGAGAATACCGCCCTCAAAGACAAACTCAAATTGATTGGCCTCTGTCTCTGTGCAGCCGATCTTCTGCGCTATGCGTCTCAGCATCAGATCGACCATGTGCACGGGCACAGCTGCGCGAATGTCGGTCATTTGCTGGCGCTCGCATCATTGTCGAAGCAACTGCCTTTCAGTCTCACCCTACATGGAGATTTGCCCGTTTATGGGACAGGCCATCGGGCTAAATTCGCCGAAGCTCGATTTGTCGCTGTCGTCACCTATGCCCTTCAAAAGCAAGTTCAAGACGCTTTAGGTTTTCCCATCAGCTTTCTGCCCGTCATTCGCATGGGCGTCGATGTCGATCGTTTTAAGCCCATCGCTCAAACAGCCGAAGGCCCTTTGCAACTCATCACCGTTGCCCGCTTGGCTGCTTGCAAGGGCCACGTCTACGCTCTGCGCGCGATGCGGGCCGCCATCGATCAAGGGGCCGCGGTCGAATATAGCATCGTCGGCGAAGGTGAGATGCGGGCGGAACTCGAAGCGGAAATACTCGCTCTCGGTTTGACGGGAAAAGCCCGATTGCTCGGCACGGCCGGCGAAGATGAAGTGCTCGCCTTTTTGCAAAAAGCCGATGCCTTCGTACTATCCAGCGTCGGTCTCGGTGAAGCTGCGCCGGTCTCGGTTATGGAAGCGATGGCCTGTGGTCTTCCCGTCATCAGTTCGATCATCGGGGGAACCCCCGAGATGATCCAGCCGGGTGAAGACGGATACCTCATCGCGCAAGAGGATGTGGCAGGATTAGCCCGCGCCTTTGTCGAATTGGCTCGCGATCGCGAGCTGCGGCAAAGGCTCGGTCAACAGGCCCGCCTCAAAGCCGTCAAGAGTTTTTCGGCGCAGATGTTTGCCCAGCAGTTTTACGATAAGATCCAGCAATCCGCTCAGGGACAAAGTGTTTCCTGACCTATTCGAGTGAGAGAGACTTTTCATGAAGCCCTTGCGCATCCTCCTTCTCTCTGAGCAGAATAATCCCGATTGGGTCAGCGTACCACTGGTTGGCTATCATCACAGCGCGGCCCTCGCTCAGATGCATCAGGTCACTCTCGTGACTCACGTGGAAAATGCCGCTGCCGTCGCGCGTAAAAACGTGCCTTTTGCAGCCATTATTCCCTGTAGTCTCGGGACGGGCGATCGCATCTTTGCTTGGGGCGTCAAGCACATCTTCAAGTATGACTATGGGAGTCAGGCCTTGACAGCCTTTCGACTGCCTTTCTACTGGGCTTTCGAATGGAAAGTCTGGAAGATGCTGAGGAGTCGAATCGAAGCCGGTGACTTCGATGTCGTCCTCCGTGTGACGCCTGTGGCTCCTGTACTTCCCAGCGTGATGGCCTGGTGTCTTCGGCGCAGCAAGGTTCCCTTTGTGATCGGGCCTATCAATGGGGGATTACCCTGGCCCAAGGGCTTTGAGCAAGCGACCCGTCAGCGCGAATGGATTTCGAGTCTTCGCTTTCTCTATCGGCTCCTACCCTTTGCCCGCGCTACTTATCGCAACGCGCAGGCGATCATCGTCGGCTCGTCGCAAACCTATACCGAATATAAGTCCTACGCTCACAAACTATTCTTTATCCCTGAAAACGGCATCCGCGAAGATATGATACGCGAGCGTCCTACGAGGCCAGCCCAGAAAAAATTGGAGTTTCTCTTCGTCGGGCGTTTGGTCCCTTTCAAAGCCTGCGATCTCGCCTTGAAAGGTGCAGCGCCTTTGCTTAAAGTGGGGCGAGCGCAATTCAAGGTGGTCGGCGAAGGGCCAGAACGCGCGCGACTTGAAGCGCTTTGCCAGGAATTGGGTATCAAGGACGCGGTGAGCTTTACCGGAGTCCTGCCGCATGCCGAAGCGATTCAGGCGATAGCCGGCGCTGATGTGCTCGTGTTTCCCTCGGTCCGCGAGTTCGGAGGCGGTGTGGTCTTTGAAGCCTTGGCTTGCGGGACGGTGCCCATCGTTTCTGATTACGGCGGTCCTGGCGACATTGTTCACGATGAGATCGGCTACAAAGTACCCTTGAGTGATGAGGCCAGCAGCGTCGCGCGCATCAGCGAGATTTTGCAGACGCTCGATAAGAATCGGCAGAAGCTCGAAGAACTCTCCAAGGCAGGTCAGGCCTTTGCGCGCCTCCGCTTGAGCTGGGAAGGCAAAGCGCAGCAGACGACTGCTGTTTTGCGCTGGTGTCTGCACCAGGGACATCGACCCGCTTTTCTGCCTCCTTCAGTGAGGGTTTCCTCTCTCGGAAAGTCGGCCTAGGCTAGGATTTTATTTTGGTAAAGGGGAGCAAAGCCTTGAATCCATGGATCGCGCTCCCTTTTCTATTGGGCAGTCTCGTGGTGTTCCAGCCTCTGCTCAATCGCTTGATTCTCGAGCAAAGAGGCTTGCCCTTTGCCGCATGGTTAAATAGTCTCGTTCTCGTTTCTCTAGCTACATCCGCCCTATTATTCTGCTATCTTGCTGGTGATCGTCTCCCAAGCTATCTCAGACCTCGCATGACAGGTGAATGGCACGCTTGGTTTGTGATCCCAGGTCTCATGGGATTTGCGCTCGTCTTTGGCGTCCCTTTAGCCATCCGTGCTTTCGGTGCGTTTCCGACGATTGTAGCCGTCCTGTGTGGCCAGGTCGTGACGAGTTTTGTCTACGACCTGTGGAGCAGCGGTCGTCCCGTCACCGCTTGGCGCGTGCTTGGACTCGTCTGTGTATTGCTAGGGGCCTATCTATCGTTTCGTCCGAACGATTGAAGAGCTTGGGGAAAGGGAGGGACTATGGGGCAATTGCGCAAGGCAGCGACGGTCGTGATCAACGACGTCAGGCATGAGATAGCTGGTGATGAAGCCTTTATGATGCTGGCTGATTACCTGCGTTATAGTTGCGGACTAGTCGGCACCAAGATCGTCTGCGCCGAAGGTGACTGTGGGGCCTGCACGGTCTTGCGCGCCTCGGTGAAAGGCCTGGGCTCGGAAGATTACGAGGTCATCAATTCCTGTATCGTGATGATGGCGCAACTGGATGGCTGTTCCATCATCACCGTCGAAGGGCTGGCGCCGCGCGGACAATTCTCGCCTGTGCAGGAGGCCGTCGCGCGCTGTCATGGGAGTCAATGCGGGTACTGTACGCCCGGTTTCGTCATGGCGATCACAGCCTGCGTGCAGCGGAGTGGACCTGGGCTCGATGCACAGAGCGTAAAAAATTATTTGACTGGCAATCTCTGTCGCTGCACCGGCTATGCACCGCTCGTGGAAGCCGCTCTTCAAGTGAACCGCGAGAAGCAAGAAATTCTAAAGACTTCGCTCGAAACCCGTCGCGTGCTGAAGGCCGTTTCAAAAGTTTCCCTGGTCATTGACACCGAAAAGGGCCGATTTTTTGCCCCAGCAACCCTCGCTGAGGCCGCAGCGATCAAGCGGCGGTATCCTGAAGCCCGTCTGATCTCCGCGGCTACCGATCTCGGCGTGGAGATGAACAAAGGCAAGGCAGTCCCAAACTGTTTTCTAAGTCTCCATCTGATCCCTGAACTTTATCGCGTGCGCGTGACGCAAGGCCAGGTGAGCTGCGGAGCGCGCGTGACTCTCGCCCAGTTGCGTCGTGCCTGCGAAACGGCTCTACCTGAATGGGCGCGCAATCTGAATATTTTCGCGTCGCCGCAGATAAAGAATATGGCGACGCTGGTCGGCAATATTGCCAATGGATCACCGATCGGCGATAGCTTGCCCTTTTTGCTGGTGAGTGAGGCGTCGGTGATCGTCTTGCGAGGACGCTCGACGCGAGAGATTGAACTCTCCGCGCTTTATCGCGGCTATCGGCAGCTGAGTCTCAAACCAGATGAGATCATCACCACCGTAAAGTTCAAACGACTCGAGGCCAGGGATCATCTGCGGCTCTATAAGGTCTCGCAGCGCCGCGATCTCGATATCGCTACCGTCAATGCCGCCTTTGCCTTTCGGTTCAAAGCCACTGGCGCCTCCGCGCGTGTAATAGCCGAGGCTCGCATCGCCTATGGAGGAGTCGGACCGCTGGCGATCCGTTGCCAGGCGGCAGAAGCCTATCTTCGCGGCCAATCACTCAGCTCTGAGGTCTGTGCCAAAGCTCAGGAGTTGATCCAATGCGCCATCGCTCCTCTGTCGGATCTCCGAGGGTCGGCTGCCTATCGGCGCGTGTTGGTCGCTCAGTTATTTGAGCGCTACTGCTCTGAGCTGGATGGCTCGTCTGAATTTCAGCCGGGCGCAATCCGGGCCGCATCCGGGGAGGACAGCCATGGCGAGCGATGCCTTTGATCCCAATCGCATGCACGAATCAGCCTTGGCTCACGTCAGCGGACGAGCCGAGTACATCGATGATCGCCCTTTTTTGAAAAATGAACTGTTCGTCGGTCTCGTCACCAGTCCTCACGCCCATGCGCGTATCGGCGGCATCAATACCGCGGCAGCTCTCAAAGTTCCTGGCGTCGTCTGTGTCCTGACGGCGCGCGATCTGCATCAGAACCATTGGGGCAGCATTTTTTCTGAACAGCCTTTTATAGCCGACGCTGAAGTCCGATACGCTGGTGAGGTCGTTGCCGTGATCGGAGCGCGGACTAAATCGGCTCTCAGCGCTGCACAGAAAGCCCTGCGCGTGTCCTATGTGCCGCTGCCGGCGATTTTGTCGATCGATGCCGCGATCGCGGCGCAGAGTTTTATCGGTCCCGGGCGCAGCATTCAGCGGGGTCAGAGTCAAGGCGCTTTGCAGGCGGCTCCGCATCGACTCACAGGACAGCTGATCATTCGCGGTGCCGAACATTTTTATCTCGAGAATCAGGCTGCCATCGCCTATCCGCGGGAAGATGGCCAGTTGGAAGTGCATGCGTCCACCCAGCATCCGACGGAAACACAGCACCTGGTAGCAGAAGCGCTCGGTCTGAAGCAAAGCGATGTGGTGTGCATCTGCAAACGTTTGGGCGGTGGCTTTGGGGGCAAAGAGACTCAGGCGGCGCCTTTCGCCGTCTATGCGGCGGCCGTTGCGCGAGCGAGTGGATGTCCCGCCCGGCTGGTTCTGAGCAAAGATGAAGACATGATCATCACGGGCAAACGCAACCCCTTTCAAATTCGCTACCAGGCGGGCTTTGACAAGGACGGGCGCATGCTCGCTTTGGAAGCGGAACTGTTCAGCGATGGAGGCGCTTATGCCGATCTTTCGACGGCGATTATGGAGCGAGCCTTGCTTCACTGCGACAATGCCTATTTTATTCCCCATGTGACCGTCAAAGGCCAGGTATGTCGCACCCACTTTCATCCGCATACAGCATTTCGCGGCTTCGGTGGACCCAAAGGCGTGGCATTGATTGAAAGCATTATGGAAGAGATCGCGGCGGCGCTCGATTTAGATGCTCTCGACGTCAGACGCATCAATTGCTATAGCGCAGGCGAGCGAGCGATCACCCCCTATGGGCAAACGGTCGACAACAATATGCTGCCGCGCCTCTTCGAGCAGCTTGAGGCCAGTGCGGACTACCGGCAGAGGCGGCACGCTCTTGCCCTGTGGAATCAGGATTTGAATCGGCATCCGCGCGGCATGGCGCTGACGGCGATCAAGTTTGGCATTTCGTTTACCACGCGTTTTCTAAATCAAGGCAACGCTCTGCTCAACATTCAGCGCGATGGCAGTGTCCAGGTGTCGACTGGTGCAGTTGAAATGGGACAAGGCGTGCACACCCGCATCGCCGCTCTGGTGGCTGATTCCTTGGGCCTCCCTTTTGAATCGATCCGAGTTATGAGCACTTCGACGGAAAAAAACGCTAACACCTCACCGACAGCGGCATCGACAGGTACCGATATCAATGGGGCCGCAGCGATCGCTGCCTGTGACAGGATCAAAGCCCGTCTCTCTTCTCTCTTCTACCAACTGCTCAGGCGGCCACCCGAACATTGGGCGCAGAAGACGGCGGGTCTTGGGACTCAGCCGGAAATCGAAGTTGAAGAGGGTGGCGGCGGAGACAAGGGCCTCTGCATTTTTTCTGGTGGTCTCGTTTATCCTCCCGATCGACGCGATCAGGCCCTGCCTTTTACGACTCTAGTGGCTGAGGCTTACTTCAATCGGATCTCGCTCTGCGATTATGGGTTCACTAAATTTCGCCATCTCGGATTCAACAAGTTGACCGGTCAAGGTCGGGCTTTTCTCTACTATACGCAGGGGGTCGCCTGCAGCGAAGTTGAGATCGATCGCTTCACCGGTGCGGTGAAGGTCTTGCGCACCGATATTCTGATGGACGTCGGTCGACCGATCAATGCCGCGCTCGATAAAGGACAAATCGCGGGTGCCTTCGTGCAAGGTCTCGGGTGGGTGACGAGCGAAGCTCTCTATTACGACGACGGAGGTCGATTGCGATCTCATGCGCCGAGTACCTATAAGATACCTAGCGTCCACGATATGCCGCGCCAGTTCACGATTGAATTGCTCGAGAACCCTGACAACCTCGCCAATATTCGGGGAACCAAAGCGGTCGGTGAGCCGCCGCTGATGCTGAGTTTTTCGGTGTGGAATGCCCTGCGCGATGCGATTCGATCGCGGCGACGCGCCGAGGGTCGCCGGCAGGAGGCCTGCGATCTGCCGATTCCTGCGACGGCGGAAGTTCTGCTCCGCCTCTTAAAGCCCGAACTCTTCGCGAGCTGGGAAACAGCATCGCACCAGGAAAGAGATACGCGATGAATCGATCGGCTCAAGCTTATTTTCAGAAGGCCCAAGCCTTGCTCGAAGCGGGACAAGATTTTGTCGCTGTCACCTGGGTGAAGAGCGAAGGTCATGCCCCTCAGGATGAGGGAGCCAAAGCGATCATAGGCGCAGAGGGATTGATCTGGGGCACGATCGGGGGTGGCAAGGTCGAAGCGCAGGCTATCCGCTACGCGGGTGAGAGTCTCGCCAAGGGCGGCCCTCAAGCTCCCGTCTACCTCCGCTGGGATCTGCAGCGCGATGTGGGAATGAGCTGCGGGGGTGTTGTTCATTTTCTGTTCGAGACGATTCGAGCGCGACCTTGGTCGATCGCCGTGTTTGGCGCAGGGCATGTCGGGCAGGCCCTCATTCGCACTCTGGCTCTTCTCGACTGCTCGGTGACCTGCATCGATACGCGGCCTGAATGGTTAGCGAAGCTTCCTCCACTCGAGAATCTCAAGATCCAACTCTGTGATAATCTGGCCACCTACGCGCAAGATCTTCCGCTCAACACCTACTGCGTGCTGGTCACCAAGGGGCATGATACCGACCGCCCTATCCTCGAGCAGCTGCTCAAGCATGGGGGCCGTCCTTACATCGGCGTGATCGGGAGCAAGGTCAAGGCGCGCGCCCTGCGGGCCGAACTGCTCAGGGCGGGTTTTTCCCCCGAGGTGACGCAAAGCTTTCGCTGTCCTCTGGGACTCACGATAGATAGTCATCAACCGGCTGAAATCGCGATCAGTATCGCTGCGGAATTGATAGCTGTGAAAAATAAGTGCAAAGAAGAAGTGGGAAGTTAAACTTCCCACCCATTGTTTTCAAAGTAGAACGAATCGACTATTTGCCAACTGGCGCCGGGAGGGAAATCTTCTCGTCACTCGGACGCGCAGGCATGTCGCTCGGTTTAGGCATTTCACCTTTTTCAATTTTATCGGAACAGTTCCGGGCGTTCCCCATCAAGACTTTGATTTCGGCAAGGGCTTCTCTTAGAGCACCCATTTTTTCAGCGAAGAGAGCGTGCATTTTCTCGCGTTCCTCCTGCTTTACTGTAGTACAGGCGTCGAGTTGCTTTTTGATTTCAGCGTCATCGGCCGCATCGCCCGGGTCCATCGCCCTGTTGTCTGCAGTCGCCGAACCCATCGAGCCCAT
>CANJJY010000142.1 GCA_947474445.1 Oligoflexaceae bacterium | reverse complement strand
ATGGCGAAGGCTATGGTCTATAGACTGATGGCAGACGCCGAAGGCAAGGCCAGATCCCCTTTTTGAGACGGGCTCTAGTTTTTTAGTTGGCAGCGGGGCTTCTGGTTGCCTGTCGGTGGCACGATGAGGAGCGTGGCGACGGATGAGGGATTGCTCTGGCGATCGAATTTGAAGTCACACTTATAGAGGTCGGCTTCGGCACCGGTCTTAAATTGCACAAAATGAGGCGAGTTCGGCAAGAGTTCGACCATCAAGGGAGTCTCACCGACGAAGAGACCCTGATCGACTTCGATGAGGACCTTGTCGGTACTCGACACGATGCGCACGGGAGCGAGCGTGACGTGCGGCAAGCGCTTGAGGAAGATCTTCTCCGGGCGCAAAATTTCCCCGGCATTGCCTTGAAAGCGAATGATTTCTTTTTGATATCCGGGACGGCTCAATTCGAGCTCGTGGCTCCCGGGATTGAGATGCAATTTGATCGGCATTTTCTTGTAGGCACCCTGTTCCCATTTCAAACCGTTGATGCGCAAGCTGACAATGTCTGGCAGCGATCGCAGCTCGAGGTGCAATTGCTTATCGGGTGTGAACTCGTCCCTGTAGTAGTAAGCGAGCCCACCGATGACGAGGAGAAGCAGGATGAACAAGGGCGTGCGGCTGCGCGGTGGGCGCCTGACCTGAGGAGCGGCGATGACGGCCCGCGGTCGCTGTCTGGTATTGGTTGCCCCTTCGTTGAAAGTCGAATCAGGCATGCCCATTCGCAAAGACGCATTCTGGCGTTTGAAGCTCCCCGACACAGAGATCGATTTTTCGTCGATAGGAATCGCCGTGGCTCGCCCGTTGCGCTGGGGAGCCATCATATCTTCGATCTGCATGCCCTTGGGCATTTCAGTCGAAGTCATCCCACTACCAGAAGCGGATTGCATCGGCATCATGGCGGCTTGAGGGTTGATCATCTGAGTTGTATGAGCCGGCTCCGCCTGTTGAGCGAGCGTCTCTTTGATATCATCCTGAGTTTTATCGCGTTTTTTAGCTAGGATACGCTTGAGGAAGTTACCCAACTCGCGCGAGGTAAACTCGGAGTAATGGGAATGCAGATAACGCAAAAGATCTTTCTCAAAGGCCGCTGCTGTTTGGTAGCGCAGCTTACGATCCTTCGACAGGCCTTTCATGACGATGCCGCGCAGCTCTTGATCGATTTCTGGATTCAGCTCGCTGATATCGTAAGGGATCTCGCAGTTTTGAACTTTTCGGATACTTTCGACTTCGGTCATGCCAGCGAACAGTCTTTTCATCGCCAGGGTTTCCCAGAGAACGATGGCCAGACTGAACACATCGGAGCGTCCATCCAAGGGCTTGGCAGCCACCTGTTCGGGGCTCATGTAGGAATATTTGCCTTTGACCACACCGGGACGGGTTTCCGTCAACTTATTCTCGGCGGAAGCAATACCAAAGTCAGTGATCTTGACGTCACCTTCGTAGCTGATCAAAATGTTTTGTGGTGAGATGTCGCGATGTACGATGCCGAGCGCTTCATTGGTGATTTCATCAGTTTTAGTATGGGCGTAATGCAAGGCGCGAGCCGCACAGGCCGAGATAAAGAGAGCCATGGGAACCGAAAGGCGTGTTTTTGCCGTTTCGCAAGCAGAAAGCAGGCTGCGAAGGTCGGCGCCGTCGACGTGTTCCATGATCAAGGCATAGGAGCCGTCCACTTCGGTGAAGTCATAGACCTGAACGATGTTGTTGTGCTGCAAGCGCTTACAGATATGGGCTTCGTCGCGAAACATTTCAATGAATTCTTTGTCCTGCGCGTAGTGCGGTAGGATGCGTTTGATGGCGACGATTTTTTGGAAAGCAGCTTCGCCGACAGCCTTACCGAGATAAATCTCGGCCATGCCGCCCCTGGCTATTCTCTTTCCTAATACGTATGAGTTCTTCGCCATACCCTTCCCAATTGAGAACCAGCCTTAAAAAGCCGATCTCTTTTCCCGCCTGCGTGCGTCCGCGCGCATGGGCATCCCTCCTTTACGAGACAGACTCGACGATCGGCGATCGACAAGGCTGCTTCTTGAGGGTTTCTATCGGACGTTTCGGTCGTATCCGCAAAAAATCCAGTCATGACGCTTACCGGGCTTTTTCGCTTAGGGCTAAATGTCGAATCTTGCAGCTAAATATTACAACTTCTGCTAAGAAAAAACTTTGCGTGGAAGCAGGCTGCCCGACTGTGTTCAGGAGCCATACGGACTCGAGAGAGGAGCTGGTCTTGCAGGTGTCAGGCCGATTTATCAGTGTTGAAGGCGGTGAAGGTGCTGGAAAATCTGTTTTTATTCAGGGTCTTAGTCGAGCTTTCCAAGAGCGCGGCATCGATCACTTCCTCACCCGTGAACCTGGCGGTACGCCGCTGGCTGACGCGATTCGACAACTGTTTCTCGAACCACCTCAAGGTGACCGCGCCATTCCAATAAGTGAACTGCTTCTCGTTTCTGCGGCCCGCGCTCAGCATGTCAGTACGCGAATCAAACCAGCTCTGACGCGTGGCCAATGGGTTCTCTGCGATCGCTTTTACGATTCCACGCGCGTCTATCAAGGCCTTTTGGCCGGAGTTGAGCGGCAAAAGCTTGAAACCATCGTTGATTACTCGGTAGATGGGTGTCATCCTCATATCACCTTCGTGCTCGACTGTCCGCCCGACATCTCGATGCGGCGCGTAGCTGTCCGTTCACAGAAGCTGCGCCCGGGCGAAGAACAAGCGAGCCGTTACGATAAAGGAACCCTCGATATGCATCAGACGCTGCGCGCTGGATATTTAACTCTAGCGCAGCAATACCCTGAACGCATCAAAGTCCTCAACGCTGAAGAGACTCCGGACAAACTGCTGACCGAAGCTTTGGGTCTCCTGCATCGCATGGGAGCGCTATGAGTCGTAAGTCAGCGGCGTCGCGCGAACTCCCGACCCTTCCTCAGCGACGCTGGGGTGAACTATTTGGGCATGAAAAAACCAAGCGAGATTTGCACGCCCTCTTCAGCCAAGAGCGCAGCCCTCAGGTGCTGATGCTCGAAGGTCGGGACGGTATAGGCAAACGAGCGTTGCTCGCCTATCTCTGCGGTTTGATTTACTGTGCGACGCGGGATGCCTGTGGTCACTGCGATGGCTGCCGCGATGTGCAGAGCTCGTATCAGGGGGATCTTCTCTGGATAGAAACAGAAGGGGCCATCAAGGTTGCAGAAGCCGATCAGGTGCAAGAGCATCTGACCTATCGAGCGGGCAGCGAAGCGGCCACGCGCGTCGTGGTGATGCCCGATATCGAATCTTTGACGGAACAAGCAGCCAATCGGCTGCTTAAAACGCTGGAAGAACCGCCGCCCAACGTCCGCATTCTCCTTTCGTGCAGTCGTCCGCGACAGCTTCTTCCCACGATTGCGTCGCGCTTGGTGCGGTGGCATGTCGAGCCACCTCCTATCGCGGAGAGTTTGAACTGGCTGTCGACTCGCTTGCCAGAACGCAGTCGTACGGAACTGGAAGAACAGCTTTTGACGCAAGGTCTCTCGCCAGGCCGCACCTTTCGCGTTCTCGAAGAGACCAAGGATCACAAGGAAGCGATCGATCGTTTGCGGCATCTGCTTTTACGTCCCTATCAAGGTTCTGAAATGCAGGACTTGCTCAAGCAGCTTGGATGGAAAGCTCCTGAACTTGCGCAGCAATGCGAAGTTCTACTCAATCGCACGTACCGAGCCAGTCTCGGCCTCGCGGGCAAGGCGGGTAAGACCCCCGATTTGAATCAAATCCGGCACTGGCGTCGCATCTTGCGGCAGATCTATCGAGCCGGTGGCCGCGGTCATAATCAGTTGAATACGCAGATGGCGGCCGAAGCTTTGGGTAGCTGCTGATCGAAGGCTTGAAGTTAAAAGCCATCGTCAGTAGTAGAGAAGTGAAGCGACAAGCAAGGAAAAAAACAGATGAACGGTTTGAATATTGTGGGAGTTCAGTTTCGGCGGGCGGGAAAAATCTATGATTTTGATGCCCGCGATTTTCGGCTCAGCATCGGTGATCGCGTCGTGGTTGAAACAGAACGCGGACCCAGTTTGGCTGAAGTCAAACGCGTGAGCTACGTGGAAATCGAAGAACCCGATCAGAACCCGATCAAACCGATCGTCCGCCTCGCCTCCCGCAAAGATCTCGATACCATGGGCCGTTTGACTACGGAACATGCCGAGCGTTTTACCAAAGATAAAATCAAAGGCCTTGATCTCGACATGCGGGTCATCAGCGTCGAGATACAGTTTGGCGGCAACAAGGTCATCGTATATTTCTCCGCGCCTGGTCGGGTCGACTTCCGGGAATTGGTCAAGGAATTAGCCGGCGGCCTCAAAACGAGAGTCGAACTCAAACAAGTCGGTTCGCGCGACGAGGCTAAGCTGTCGGGTGGCCTCGGTATCTGCGGCCGAGAATTCTGTTGCTCGAGCTTTCTGCGTGAATTCGTTCCCGTCTCGATCAAGATGGCCAAGAATCAAAACCTTGCGCTCAATCCGAGCAAGGTCTCTGGAGGTTGCGGCCGTCTCCTCTGTTGCTTGACCTACGAGGATGAAACCTACAGCGTCCTGCGGCAAAAGCTCTTGCCGAAAGGCACCCGCGTGCGGCTGCCTGAAGGCATCTTGGGAGATGTGATTCGCGGCGATATCCTGAACCAGACCATGCTCTTAGAGCTTGATACCGGTGAGCAGCGATCAGTCGCTATCTCGGAGCTGGAAGTCGTCGATGCAAAACATGCGATCGATGCCGATGATGATTGGGGGAGCGATCTCGATTTTGGCAATCTAATGGGAGAAGGAGACATGACGGGCCTCGACGATAGCGCCGAAGTATCCCGTCATCGCGAATCGGCAGCCGATCCCATGCAGCAATCGGAAAGCAGCGACGTGCGGCCGCGCGCTCAGCGCGATGGTCCAAAGCCTCAGCAAGTTCTCCGCGAGCGTGATCCAAGGCGAGGTCCCACAGCCGCGAAACCGGAAGGCGCTAGAGAAATTAATAAGGATGGGGGAGATTCACGGCGGCAGGGACGCAATCGACCGAAAGGCAAGAGGGCGCCACCGCGTGAAGGCGAAGAGCGCAAGCCGCGTCCCAACGAAAAGCAGGGACCCGGACCAGAAATGAATAAAGGCCAGAGCAAAGGTCCGACTCCGGTGGCAGATGGCACTAAAAAGCCTGGCATCATCCTGGCGGTCGCACCGAAGAAAGACACCTGAGGACGGGCAGTCATGGCAAAACTTTACTTTCGGTATGGGGCGGTCGGCAGCGCTAAGACTCTCAATCTTCTCGCTGTCGCTCATGCCTATCAGCAGCAGCAAAAGCAGGCTTTTCTGATGAAACCGAGCATCGATACCCGATTTGGTGAGAGGACGATCCGCTCGCGTGCGGGTTTGAGTCGCGAGGCCGATCTGCTGGTCGATGCAGCGAGCCTGAGTGCGACAGCATTAAGGAGTATGGATTTCAGTGACTATCACTGCATTCTAGTCGACGAAGCTCAGTTTCTCAGTCCCGAGGCGATCGATCAACTGCGTGACGTGACGCGTGAGCAGGGCATACCCGTGATCTGCTACGGTTTGCGCACAGATTTCAGGCGGCGGTTGTTCGCGGGTTCGCAGCGATTGATGGAACTCGCCGATGCGATAGAGGAAATCAAGACGACCTGCGCCTATTGCAATCGCAAGGCGATCTTTAACCTCAAATTGGTCGATGGAGTTCCGAGTTTAGCCGGGCCGACAGTCGATCTTGGGGCCGAAGAAAAGTATCTGCCGACCTGCTGTCTTTGCTATGAAAAGGCCTTCGATGGAGGGCAGAAAAGCGAACCCTTACCTTTGACTTCGCCGGTACGGACAGCGGGGGATGAAACAACAAGGGCTGCTCCTTGAGGGAACAGCCTTTGATTGAGGATATTCGTATCGCCGGAATGCCGGCGGCGGCCTTCGTCAGAGCAAACTAAACGCTAGACCTCAGCGTCAGATCACTTGAGCTCATCAAACTTAGCGGTCATATCTTCGATTTCGGTCTCTAAAGCCAAGATGTTAGCTTCTATTTTTGCCAAATCTTCCTGGGCGAGTTTAAGTTCATCGTTCAGCTTAGTCTGGATTGCATCAAGATTGGTCTTCTTCTTAGCAGCGGCTGCTTCAGAGGACTTCTTGGAAGCGTAAGCCGAGTAAACGCCGGCATAGTCTTGATTGATGGCTGCGGCGAAAACTGAAGTCGATTGAACTTCAGGCACAACGCCGGCTCGTGTGGAAGCGATCGATCCGAGACGACCTTCGAGGTTCTGGAGGAGTCCGTCCTTCCGCGACAGATCCTGCTGGAGACGGCTCAACTGATCTTTCTTGACAGCGATTTCGCGGCGGAGGTTCGCCTGCTGATCGGCTTTGGATTGTTTAGAGTCGGCGGCCTTGTCCTTTGCTGCTGTCGTATCCGTCTTGGCTTCATCTGCTTTGACGGTTGAATTGCTAGTAGGGGTAGGGTTGGGACCTGACGACTGTGGCGTTCCACAGGCGGTGAGCCCGAGTACGAGGGCCGAGATGCTTGCTGCTTTAGTGAAGGTCGCCATCATAAGAAATCTCCTTGTCGCCGCTTCAATAGGGTCTGCTGTTTTCTACTTTATCCTCACTCTTCTCTATACAACATCCGCGCCAAGCTCATCGATTGAATCGGATCAATGAGATAGCATCGAGAGAGGCGTGCGAATGTCGTCTTAATCGATGAAAGTGTAAAAAGAAGTGTCGAATTTTCTTTTAAATATGAAGTATTTGCGTATGAATTACGGTAAGAATTGAAAGTGTGAAGGCAGCCAGAGAAGTGACAATCGCCGAAGTTTTGACAAACGGATCTAAGTTCTTGATAAGCGCGTTTTTATGCCGATTCAGACGAATATTTCATCAAAAATAAGATTCAAAGAGGGTTGTGCAAAGGCGAAGTTTAAAGGAGAGAGGTAAGAGATAAGCAATGAACGATGCAGGAAAATCAAAAAAAAGGCAAAAAAACAAGAATTGGCGCGACGATTGCAATGAAGTCATCAGTAGTCAATCAGCAAATAGTTTCAAAACTGAAACCCCTCCTGAAGTTGTATCACCTCCAAGTTGCCCCGAGTTGTGCTCACCTGTATTGTGAAGCCCCATCCAGATTCAAAAAGAATCCGGATGGGGTCAACCATTAAAAAACAAACTCAAAAAGAAAAAAACAAAAAAACCACAATTTTTCCGTTGCTAGAGGCCGAAAACGGAGGCGAGATCAAGAAGCGCGAAGGGAAAAAACCGGAGTCGACTCCAGTCGATGAGGATTTTTTCCCGCCAAGCGACGAAGATATCGCCCCCGTTTTCGGCCTCTAGCAACGGAAAAAAAAAGCTCAGGGCTGGGGAGCTCTGAGCCTAGGGGAAACTACCATATCATCACAGAAACAGGTCCTATTCTCCACAGCCGCCAGAATTCTCTACAAGGCTGGCAGCCGCTGAAGCCGTGGTCAACACAAACAGAGCCGAACAAGCATTATTCAGATAGGTCTCAAGATTGATCCCAAAGCCGGTGTCGCCACCTTTGTTCTTGAAACCATCACCTTTGAGAGCCGTCAACCCACGCGCGCAGGCTGCAATGTTACCGAGGACCGAGGGATCTTGCCCTGATTTCCAGCCCTCCCCGTCGCAGATAGCGGCCTTGGCATCGTCTTGGTCTGGAGTCGACATACTCGAACCATCGGATCCACCCAGGGGATCGGCAAATGGATCATCATCGATGCTGGTCGCTACGAAATCATCGAAATCTCCGGTTTCAAAGACTGGCTTGATATCAGCCCATTCTTCTTCGCCTTGAAAATATTCGTGAGTCTTTTCCATGGCCTCTTTGAAAGAAGCTTTGGTCGTCGAGGTCGGTAGCGGAATATCGGTTTGATCGATATATTCGCCGAGAGTCCCGAATCGGTCTTCGAGAACGTCGATCTGAGTTTCCATATCGTAAGTTGCTCTGAGGACGCCATCGAAGTTAAGACCATCGATGGTAAACGAGTCATCGTTGGCGATTTTAATGACGACTTCGTAGAGTTCGCGCCAGGTGCTGTCACGCAGTCTCTGGATCAACACTGCGTTCGAAGGCTGCTGAAGAACTTCGGCGATCTCTTCAGACGTGCTTTGGGGCTTTTTGGTCCCGGTGAATTTTTGAGCCTTATTCGCGGTGCAAGCCGCCGATAAGTTGATGATCATGCCGCATATCGCGATGGTTCTCAGTGATTTCATACAGAGTCTCCCTTTTCTCTTCAGACATTTAGTAACAGCCCGGAGCAACTTGAACTATGTATCTTAGGCTTCTTCATCCTCAGCGGGACTACCACCGGAGAGGCTGTTGATCTCGTTGGTGAGATCAGAGATCTCTGTTTCAAGACTCTTGATCTGCTCGTAGTAAGCATCAATCTGCTCGTTGGCAGCCTTCAACTCGACTTCGTAGCCAGAAATTATCGTACTGAACTCGGTGCCGATCTGGGTCGCATTCTTTTCGGCTGACTTCTTCTGTGCGTAGATATTGATAGCTGCAGTCGCGATCGCGGTTCCTTGATCTCCACCGCCGCCGCCGCCGCCTCCGCCGCTGATAGGCTGGGGTACGCTGCCTTGAGCCTTTTGAGATTCAGCACCAGTGATCCGCGTTTGGAGTGAGTTGCGCAGGGTTTCTTTGCGCGATAGGTTTTGCTGGGCACGAACCAAGGCTTCCTTGCGAAGCTTGATCGTACGGTTGAGCGAAGCAACCTTTTCCGCTTTGGTTTCTTTAGCCGCTTTATCACCGGCGTCTTCCGAATCGGTCGTCGACTTGGTATCAGGCACGACAGTAGCCTGAGGAGACAGTTTCGGATTAGCTTTAGGTGATCCGCATGCAGCAATACCAGCTACCAGTAGGCTCATCGTCAGTAGGTGCAAGTTGATCAGTTTCATTTCTTACCTCAAGAATGGTCTCAATGTTTCCTCGCAGACTCTCTCTTACAAGATCTAAGCCACAGCTACGCTCTAAGTGAGTTCGCATGGATAGCGTGTCAGCAAGGTCGACGTGTTGATAAAAAAAATTTACTCTGTAGGCGAATTAGGCAAGTTCTACGGGAAAAAGTTGAACTTTGAGGTAAGAATTGAGAAAGGAATTCTGCCGAGTGGAAAGAAAGGCAAGGCCTTTCTCCCTATCAAAGCGCTGAACTTACGCTCGACTCAGTCGGCATCGGTCGATCGAGGAGCCGATTGCGGGCTGGCTTGGTATGAAGATCGTCGATATGTTTGGCAGCGAGTTGGCCGCAGGCAGCTGAAACATCAAGGCCCTTTGAATATCGAACAGGCGCAGGGATCGAGCGATCAGCCAGATACTTTTGAAAGGTACGGATTTCATCATCGTCCGGTCTTTCGTAGGGCATACCGGGATGGGCATTGAAGGGGATGAGATTGACCTTGGTCTTGAGCCCATGCAGAAAGCGAACGAGCTCCTTGGCTTCGCGCAGTCCGCAATTCTTACCTTTGATCAAGATATATTCGATCGTGATCTTGCGACCAGTTATCTTCTGATAGTGGAGCAGAGCTGTCTTGAGGCGCTCGAGGCTATAGCGACGATTGATAGGCATCAGCTGGGTGCGCAGCTCATCGCGGGATGCGTGCAGAGACAAAGCGAGGGAAGCTCGGCTTTCGGTGGCAAGCCTTTCAATCTCCGGCGCGAGCCCTGAAGTCGACAGCGTCACATGGCGGGCGGAGAGGAAGAAGCCGTCTTCTTCCATCAAAACATCGGCAGCGCTCACTGTATGGGTGTAGTTGTCCAGGGGTTCGCCCATGCCCATAAAGACCACATGAGTCACCCGCAGCCCCTCAGGTTTGAGGATCTGGTTGGCGAGGAAAACCTGGGCTAAGATCTCAGAGCGGTCCAAATGACGCACAAAGCCAAGTTTCCCCGTTTGGCAGAAATCGCAGGCCAGCTTGCAGCCCACCTGGCTCGACACGCAGAGACTGGTGCGGCCTTCGTAGCGCAGAATCACCGTTTCGATCACGTGACCCTTTTGGCTTTTCAACAGCAGCTTCGTCGATCCATCCTGTGAATTGAGCTGGCTGATGATCTCGGGAAGGCTCCAGTCGATCTTGAGAAAGAGCTCCTGCCGTAAATCTTTATTCAAATTGCTCATCTGCTCGGGGTCGTGAACAGCGGCCTTATAGATCCATTGCGAAACCTGATCGGCTCGATAGCTGGGAAGTCCCCAAGTCTT
>CANJJY010000141.1 GCA_947474445.1 Oligoflexaceae bacterium | reverse complement strand
GCTATGCAGCAGCTGCGTCAGGCTCCCGGCATTTTGAGAGTCGTGCCGAATTCTCTGACTCATTCCATTCTCGTCGAAGCGAGCACAGAGGAACGGCTCGATCAGGGGCTTCAAACCCTAGTCGACCGGCAGCTGATCGAAGTAGCCGTGAAGGCATCAGCCGACCCCAGGCCTACAGCGAAGCCCCTCGCAGATCGCTGGAAAGAACTGCAGCAGGAAACGGATACTTACATCAGAGTCTCAACAGACGGAGCTTTGGACGCAAAATCAGGCGCGGCTCTCTTGTTTGCAGGTCTCGGTCTCAGTCAAATATTCACGGGCAATATCTTGCCGGCGGGAATAACTCTTTTCATGTATGCCCTAGGCGCAATGGAAATATCTTCATCTAAGAAATCCGAGCCATAACACGCGTACCCGAGGTTCTACATGGAAACTATTGTTGAGCGGAACAAAGGGAATGACTTTGAGTGGATTGATCTGCGGCGGCCATCTGCCGATGATTTGATGGGCGTGATGGAACGCTACGATCTGCACAAGACAGCGATTCTCGACAGTCTGGATCCACATCATCTGCCGAAACTCGAACGGTTCAAAAATGGTGTATTCCTCATCGTTCGGATGCATGACAGAGCGGCCCCGGAAGCAGAGGATAATCTCCAGAAGCTGACACGCAAGGTATCGATCTACCTCAATGCCGAAACGCTGATCACCATTCGTCGCGATGGGGACAACCCTCTGGATGACTTGGTGACGCGTTGGAAGCACAAAAGTCGATTGGGAGGTTTGGATACCCCCGTTCACCCTCTCAATGAGATTTTAGAAGCCGTCGTGGGCAGCTACCTTGGTCCCCTTGAACGTAGTCAAAATCGGCTCGATGAATTGGAAAAGAATTCATTTAGCAATGCCAGTTTTAAAATCGTCGATGCTGAAAGCGCTTACGGGCTGATCGCTAAGAGTTCGGTGATTAAACGCATCCTCTCGCTCACCCTTCATATTATCGATCGCATCGGGTATATACCGGAAGCCAGTCGACCCTTTTACAACGATGTAAAGGAAGATATCGAAAGTCTCTTGTTTTGGGCTCAAGACATCCATGAAGGCACCTCACGCATATTGCAGCTGCAGATTTCACTCGAGGCTCAAAGGACTAACGAAGCTTCCCAAAAGACTAATGAGATCATGCGCATCCTTACGGTCTTCTCGGTCTTTTTCATGCCTCTCAATCTCATCGCTAGCATCTATGGGATGAACTTTAGCAATTTCCCTTTGCAGAACCATCCTTTCGGCTTTTGGTTGTCCCTCGTATCGATGGGTTTAAGCGGCCTCATGATATTTGTTTGGTTTAGGACCCAAGGTTGGCTTCGGCCTTTCTCGCGATGGGACATGAATCCGCCCTTAACTCAACCGATCCGGAGTCTATATTCGCTTTGGACGAGATTTAGGAAATTAAGTGGGAAGAGAAGAGTTAAACGAAGAATCGTAAGGGAGAGCCTACCGCGCGGACTCTTTCGACTAGAACCCAAGCTACGAACGTTTAAGCGCCGGCGCAGCCAAAAGGTGGTTTCGATTTGATGGTTAAAGCATGGGGCGGCCCTCAATTGCCTAAAGGCTTTGCTCCTTGTTTGGGGGCATTGGATGCCTTGTCGGCGCTCGACCCAGCCGAAGATCCCTTTGCTTTCTCAGCTTGAGCCGCTGCTGCATGGGGAAGACTGGGAGTCTTAGGCTTGGAGCCCTTGCCGGCATTTGCCTGGGTCGGCACAGTCGGATTCCGCTCAGTTTGCTGCGTGCTATCGATCGAATCGATCGCGACGCCATCCACCACCCCCGAGAAGCTGACCACCCCCGAGAAGCTGACCACCACGCGTTCAAGCGTTGAGGATAGCTCATCACTTTGAGATGAAGTGACGGTAAATAGTCCTTCGTTTGTATCGACGAAGGTGACTGACTCTTTAGGATTCATATCGACGATGCTCAGCTGCCAATCACCACTGACCGTTGCTTCACTATCATCGTCATGCATAACTTTGCAGTCGAGATCGACGCTGTTTTCTTGAAAAGCGATGATGGGACAGCTCAGATAGGCTCCTGAGATCTTTTGGGGCAGAGTAATCTTATCGCTTTTTCCCTGCTCGTCGCTGAGCTGTTGACTTTCGATTTTAGAACCTTGTGCATCGACGGTGCTGGGCTTAGCGTCATCGACCTCGACCTGACAGGCGAGGAGAGACAGCAACGGGATGATAAGTATGAAAGTCAGTAATGTTCGCATTCCGATTCCCTATTTCAATGCTTATCGGAACCGCGTAAGAGGGGATTCATTAAGCCTGCTAAATATCGTCATTACCGCGCTTTAGCCGATACTTTTCACTTAAACATAATCGCTGAGGAAAGCTTCCGCTTCTAAACATACCAAAGGTAAGAGCGGCGCGAGAAGATAGTAAGTCTAAGGTTTTGTTGCGCCTTCCCGTTCTAAATGGACCCTCCCTCTTGCACCGACCTCCCTTTCAAAGTAAAATGGACGTATCCAAGAAAGGAAGAAACAGTGAAACAGAAACCCTTATTACTTTTGTCGGGACTAGGTTTAGCCTCTTTGACGTGGGTGTTTTCATGTAAATCCGGCTCTTCCAGCAAGGAAAGTGAAGCACTCGTTAATCGATCTGCTTTCTTTAATGACAATTTGCCCGAAGGCTACGATAGCTTTACTTGGGACAAGAAGGTCGAAACCCTTTGGAACATGAACGTGAATTCTCCTCCTCACGTCATGCCCGATCCAAGCCCGAACAGTACCGATCCTGTACTCGGCGCAACCGGAGAATTGCCGAACTTCAGGAAGGTTATTCCTTTCATCTCGGACTCTCTTGACTTCGCGAACCGGACCTTAAAGGGTATCGCCGAACTCAATATCTATACCCGCATGCGCGACGTTTACCCTCGCTATGTGGAAGACGAAAAGGGCCGACGCGCTCCCCACCGGAGAGCGACGCACCCCGTGGGCACGGTAGGTGTCATCAAGTTCAAGCCGACCGAAGACACACCATATACTGGTATGTTTAAGACCGGCGCGACCGGGCTAGCGCGTCTTTCGACGGCTACCAACCCCTTCATCACCGACGTTATGAACCGCGCCGCGGTTATCAAATTCCCGGTTACCAATTCCTATTCGCGCTCTTGGTTTGCGATGAACCGGATTGTGGCGCAAAAAATCGGTGTCGGTCAGGATGTTAAGAAAGCTCTCATGGGCGATCCTGCCAACAAGGACGATGTTGACTGGCGCTACTTCAAGCAAGGCAAGATTCTTTCCAATATTTTGCCACCTGCTCAAGGGTTCGAAACTGGCCTTGTTCAGAAATTTGCTGATGTCACCAAGTACATCTTGGAAACGACCGGCAAATGGGAAGAAGGCAAGTACGATCCAGTCGCCATGGCGAGCTGGTTGTCTGTGGAAAACGTCTCTTGGAACAACCAAGACGGATCCCGTGTTGCCAATCCCAAAGCCCCTCACCGCGTGACCTTGATTCCTAATCCTGCACTTTATGCGGCGGGCCCGACCTTTAAAAAAGTCGACTTCAGAAGAGAACTCGAAAAACTTCCCAAAGGAACTTTGCTTTGGACTGTCTACGGAACGGATTCGACCGCCAACCCATTCCGCGATATCGACAAGCCAGATCCTTGGAATGTCCCCGATGCCCAATTGGATAAATCTCAGTTTGGCGTGAAGATTGGCGAGATCTACCTCGAAGAGCAATTCAAGACCACAGTCTTCGCCAACGAAGGCATCATGTATAAGCACTTTGTCGCCGACATGGAAGACCGCGATAAGCTCGATCGCGACTTTGCCAACTTGGGTGAGCAGCCCCTCAAAAAACCCGAAGAAGTCGTTTACGATGTCATCCCTGCTAATTTCATGTCGAATCCAGCAGATAAGGTAGTCGATTGCGCTGCTGTCGCTAAAACCAAATTTGAAGATAACGCTCGCAAGCGCGGTGCCTTCGCCGAGTACCTCGACCGCTTTGATTTTCTTACCTCTGACGTGGCTCCTTATTGTATGAACCGGATGAATACCGCCGCCGGCTTCCCCGAGCAACTCCAAGGCGTTTGGTGGATGAACGGTAATCCAGCTGCCGAGACTCTAGTCGCCTTCGGTAAAACGGGTTGGGATAACGAGAAAAAAGAGATCACGGTATACCCACAAGTTCCTGGTACCTGGGCTTGGTACGCAAGTTCGGCGACTCGTGACGAAGATGACTCGGCCCGTTTCAAGAAAACCACAGAAGAACTCGCTGGTATGAAGAACTACGAAAGCTGGTACAACCAGTTCCTCAAGTTCAAGTTTGATCCCAGCAATCCTCCCGATGAGTGGCGCATCAAGAACTACACTTGGGAAGATCCAGACCGTCGTTGGGGACCAAGCAGCATCGCATTCCCAACCTTCGTCTACGATATTTCTTTCCTGACTCCCAAGAAGGCTGCGGGCGAAAGAAATCCTGAGTCGAACAGCTACGGTGTACCGACGATCGAAGACCCCAACACTCCTTCGATTGATACGCTCCTCCAACGCACCAAAATCGCGGGTGGCCTCGTTCATGCAGAATACAAGTTCACTCGTATTCTCGATGGCAAGGGAAAACCTACGGCTAACTATCAGATCTATTTGGATGCCATGCGCAGACATCGTTTGGCCTTCGCAGCGATTCGCAACGCCACCAAAGATCCTAAGCAGAAAGTTGATCCAGCCTTTTGATTCAAAAGCGCGGTTTTGAAAAAAATTGCGAATAAGTTGGGGGGAAGATTTTCTTCCCCTTTTTTTTGTCCTATTTTTAAACTCACGGAAAATCCCTCTGGTCTCAGGTCCCTTTGGTGATAAACTGTGGGAGGTTTACCGTCAAAGTTTGAACCAGGGTGTCGTGAGCTGGAGATGGGATATGGCAGAAGGTCAAGCACGCAGTATCAATTGGACAGAGACTTCATTTCAAATATTGGGCCGATTGAAGCGTATCGTCTTCGGCTGCGTCCTCATTCTGAGTTTCATTCTGTTCAGCAGTTCAATCGCCGAACCTTTTAATGCTTGGTTGCGGGATTTTTCAAGAGCTCCTCTCTGGTTTGAGAATGGCTTCTTAGGGCTCCCTCTGCAGTTAGCTGTAGCGAGTCTTTTGGCCTGGAAATTGATGGGATTTGATAGTGTTTTCCTTGAAATGCCCGTCTCGCAAAAGGCTTGGGTCGGGGCTATCGTCCGAGCGGCTTGCTGTCTCGCGCTGATGGGCGTGGTTTTGAAGTTGTTCGCTACGTTTACCGTCGGCGTCCAATTCAATCCTCTGCAGCTGGTCGAAAAGTTCATCAGCAACATCTGGGAAGATTTTATCTATCGCGGCGTCCTTTTCGCCGTGGCTTTAAAGTATTTGGGGGGCCGTCGCACGGCGGTACTCGTAGCGGCTTTTGCCAATAC
The DNA here is from genome assembly GCA_947474445.1 of Oligoflexaceae bacterium. Lineage (GTDB taxonomy): Bacteria > Bdellovibrionota_B > Oligoflexia > Oligoflexales > Oligoflexaceae > Oligoflexus. Next base: position 4,840 of record CANJJY010000141.1, on the reverse strand, counting down.
CCTCATCCACCTCGAGCTGCCTTACCCCTATATCTTCATAGCTTTCTGTTCGAGTCTCATCTGGGGTGCTGCCGTCGCGCGCTATCGAAGTCTCTATCCGGCTTGGGCGAGCCACTGTCTGTTTGATTTTTGTGTCATCAGCTTTTTTAGTCTTTGAGCGATAAAAATAAAGGTAATCGTGACCATTCTTAAAAAAGAGTGATACGCGAGGACATCGTGAAACTTCCGAGCTCGAGGCTCGCGACCGTCATCTCACGCGCTTCGGCCAAGGATTTAGCTTTCATGCAACGGCTGTAGTAGGCGTGGCCAAAAAAGAGCCATTTGTGAGCGTTGATCACGTGGAAGCGGAATCTACGGAGCTGTTTTTCCTCCGCATCGATGTAGAGCGTGAGAAAATCGATGAGATGAATCATCGCCTGGAGAAAAGCCAGGCCTTCTTCGAGCGGGGTGCGCGGAGCTTTCATGCCGGCAAAAGCCAGCGGCGCGTCGCGGTACCCGAGGTCTTCAGCAATTTGCCAGATGATCCAAGGCCTCGCCGTGGCCGCACGCCCTATCATGACGCCATCAACGTTCAGTGTCTGCAAGATCGAGACAGCATCGGCTGCCGTCTGAATATCGCCGTTCACCACCAAGGGAATATTCCGCCGCGGCGCAAGATCAGAAATCATTCCCCAGTTAGCATCACCCTTGTGTTTCTGCGCTTGGGTGCGAGCGTGAACAGTCAGCCAGTCGGCGCCTGCCGCTTCCAACTTGGCCGTGAAGGCATCCAAGAATTCGGGATCAGCTTTATCCTGCCCGCAACGCATCTTGACGCTCACGGGAAGTGGGCTGTGTTTTTTCGTCATTTCCACAACCCGCGCGGCGTAATCAGCATCGCCGAGCAAACGCACGCCCCAGTTGTGCTTCAAGGTTTGCTTCGCCGGACAACCCATGTTGATATCAAAACCCCAAGGCGAGAGCGGCAAGAGTTTGCGGATGCTTTGAGCAATGTAGGTCTCTTCGTTGCCGAGCAGCTGCGGAACGAAATGAGTTTCACCTACCGCCGTCCTCAATTCATCGACCTTGTCGAGACGCTCGTAGGGGATACGGCGGGTCGACAGCATTTCGGTGAAGAGGAGAGGATTGAGGCCTGCCGGCGTGTAAAGACGGAGGAGCTGGCGAAAGGCACAGTGGGTGAGGCCAACCATGGGTGCCACCATCACGGGGAACGTCAGTCCTAATTTCTCCAACCGCGTCGTTGGCCAAGTTTGGCTTGGCTGGGTCGGTGAAAGAGATAGCATAGGGAGTTCCTCAGGATGCGGCCGTAAGTGGCGTTGTGCAAGTTTGGTTACGCGAAGCGAAGGGGGAGGTCAAGTGTTGGGGTCTAGGTTTCTTCTTCTCGGTGTGACAGTCTTTAGATGAAGACCACATCACAAGGGGGGATAGTCTCACATGGGTCATAGAGCGACGCTTCAATTCTTAGGTGCATATGCTGGAGTGACTGGGAGTAAAACCTTGATCACCACGGGCGGGCGGAAATATCTAGTCGATTGCGGACTTTTTCAAGGTCCGGCCGAAGTCCGCCAGCTCAACCGGGAGCCCTTTCCCATCGAACCTGTGACGATTGATGCCGTGTTTCTGACCCACGCCCATCTCGATCACGTCGGTTATCTTCCCTGCCTCTATCGCCAGGGGTTCCGGGGGCCTATCTACTGCACGGAAGGGACCCTGGCTCTGGCCGAGATCATTCTCATGGATTCGGCTTATCTGGAAGAGGAAACAGCGGACTTCGCCAAGAAGAGCGGCTACAGCCACCATCAAAATCCGGAACCGCTCTTTACCATCCGCGATGCCGAAGCTGTCCTTAAGCTCTTTCGCCCCAAGCCGCGCGAGGAATGGCTCGCCATCTCTCCCAAGCTGAGTCTTCGCTTTGTCCGCTCGGGTCACATTATCGGCTCCAGCTTTGTCCAATTAATGTTTGATCAGGAGCAGAAGTCTCAGGTCATCACCTTTTCTGGCGATCTCGGTCATCATCGCTCCGCGATCCTCAAAGGGCCTGAAATTATTCGCCAGACCGATGTTCTCGTCATGGAGAGCACCTACGGCGATCGGTTGCATCCTCAACAGGATGTGCTACAGGTCCTCGGTCAGGCTCTCTCGCGCGCTATTGCGCGGCAAGGCGTCGTCGTTATCCCCGCCTTTGCCGTCGGGCGTTCGCAGGAACTCGTCTATTTGATCGGCCAGCTGGAGCGATCGGGAGTCATTCCCTCGGTGCCTGTTTTTCTCGATAGCCCCATGTCGCAAAAGGCCCTCGCCGTCTTCTTTGCTCGCGAGGAGGACCAGACTGTGCGCTCGAGTTTTCGAGGCGATCCGGACAGTTTCTTTCCGCAGAAATTTGAAGTCATCGAATCGTCCGATCATTCGATGATGGCGACGATGATGGACGGGCCCTCGATCGTGATCTCGGCGTCGGGCATGCTCAGCGGCGGACGCGTTCTGCACCATTTGAAACGACGTTTGCCGGATGAACGCAACATGGTGATCTTTACGGGATATCAAGCCGAAGGAACCAAAGGCCGGTTTTTGCAAGACAACAGTGGAACGCTCAAAACGCTGCGAATTCATCACCAGGAAACAGAAATCGCTGCCGAAGTCCTGACGGTCGAACACTTGTCGTCACACGCTGACTATCAGGAAATCCTCGAGTGGCTCGGGGCGATCGAAAACAAACCGACTCAGATCCTTCTCAATCATGGCAATCCTGTGGCTCAAAAGGCTCTCGCGCTTAGCATCCATGAGAAGTTTGGGTGGAGTGCGACCGCTGCCTCTGAACGCCAGTCTTGGGAGTTCTTCTGAGCTCGAGACCCGAGTCCTGGTTGCAAGGTGGCGGAAATTTGCGATAATGGTAGGAAAGTAGTCGCCACCCGCCTCGGGTCGAAGCCTCGATCAGCCGCGAGGGAAAGAGAGAAACTCATGACCTATGCATACAGTCTGCTCCTGCTGCTCGGTCTGTCGGCCTGCAAGACCAGCCAATCGCCACGTTCCGAAGCTAAGGCCACAGAGGCTCCCGCAGAAACAGCGGAAATTCAAGCGCGCGACGCGGCCCCAACACCGGTGGTGGTCGATTTTCGCGAGACTTGCCGCGATACGCAAGCGAGTGAAGCGACGCGCCTCACCATCGATAAATTGCTTCAAATCGCCGAAGTTAAAGATTGCGATGCCGCCTGGGAAAAGCTCTTGCAGCTAAAAGAGCTGGACCTCACGTCGGCTGAGCTGACTGATATAGGGCCTTTGTCCAAACTCGTGCAGCTCGAGCAGCTCTCTCTCTCCTTCAATCATGTCGCCGATTTGAGACCTCTGATGAATTTGAAAAATTTGAACGAACTTTTTCTCGGTGACAACGACATCAAAGACATCGCGCCCCTCGCCGTTCTGGGCCAGCTGAAGACCCTCGATTTAGGTCACAATCAAATCGTAGACGTGCAGGCGCTCCGAGAAATGCCCCGGCTCGAGTGGTTGGACCTTTCAGAGAATCAGATCAAATCGATTACACCGCTCGAACGTCTGCAAAAAATCTGGTTTCTGTCCTTAGCCAATAATCAAGTCACGGACATCGATGTACTGCGCCAGCATCAACTGCTCGAAGAAGTTTATCTTCAAAATAACATGATCAAAGATCTCAGCGCTCTTCAATCAGCCAAACAACTCCTCGGACTCGATGTTACAGCCAATCCTCTCGGTCAGAGCGTGCGGAAAAGTCCAGAAAATTGCCCGAATTCACAACAAGTCGGAAATGCCCTCAAAGAATTCTGCGGCCAACGTTGAACAGGAGCGAGGGCGGCAAATTAGCTAGTCCTCGCCTCGCGCGCTAAAATCCCCCATCCTTTCCTTGAAAAATATCAGAGTTTCAACATACTATGTCCCCTAAACCTCAGGGGCGCGCCTCAGTGCTACTGCGGTAGGACGGGGAATCCTGCGTGGTAAGACAAGTCAAACTTAGCTTTATTCAGTGGGCCGCTTGGCGCTACCTAGTCGCTCGCAAAGGGCGGCATGGTCTCTCATTCATGACCACCTTTTCTATTTTAAGCGTCATGATCGGCGTCGCTTCGCTCATCATCGTCCTCTCGGTGATGGGCGGTTTTGAGGGTGATCTCAAAACCAAGATGTTGAAGGGTCAACCTCATCTAGAAGTCTTGGGCCAGAATGCCTTCGCCGGATTCAGTCTCAAAAAATATCCACTCGAAACGATCCGAAAGATTTTCCCCGACGCGGAAGCGATTGCGCCTTTTATCTCGTCTGATGTGGTTTTAAAGCAGGGCAAACATCTTTCTGCCGTGACCTTGTATGGTATCGATCCTAAGATCGGTGGATCGCTGTGGGCTTTTGACGAATCGATGGTCGAAGGCAAACTTGCCGAGATCGGTGAGGAACACAAACCGATCCTCACGCCGCAAGGTGATCACACTCGGTGGCCCGGGATAGTGCTCGGTGATGGCCTTGCCTTGCAGCTCGGCGCGGAAATCGGTGACGAGATTGTCATCCTGAGTCCCGAACTGGTGTCTTCTTCGGCCATTCTCGGCGGGGGAACTGTCACCCGCTCTTATGTCGTAGTGGGTCTCTTTCACTCCGGACTTTTCAACTACGACTCAAAATGGGCCGTCGTCTCGCTCGATGAGGGGCGGAAGTTCATGCCGGAATATGATACCTCGCTCGATGACGAAGACTATGTAACGGGAATTGGCGTCAACTTTCACGATCCCTTCGGCATCGATCGCTACGTGAAACCCTTGGCCCATTACGAGGGACTTCAGGCAAAATCCTGGAAGGATAGCAATTCCGCGCTGCTGTTTGCCCTCAAACT
>CANJJY010000140.1 GCA_947474445.1 Oligoflexaceae bacterium | reverse complement strand
GATGACGATGCTTTGGTACCTGATTTTCCATACTCATCACTATAGCGAGGCTGGAGTGGCGAGGGAACCATAAAAAAACCCCGAGCCTCATGGCAACGGGGTGTATCTGCAAAATCTAACTTTAATCGGCCTACTTGAGGCAAGCTTTTAACGCTTCGACCTTGTCCAACCGTTCCCAGGGGAAGATATCGCGACCGAAGTGTCCATAGGAGGCTGTTTGCTTATAGATCGGTCTTAGGAGATCAAGGGACTCGGTTATTCCGCGAGGAGTCAAGCGAAAGGTCTCACGGATCGCATTGGCTAATTTCTCCTCAGAAACTTTGCCCGTACCATAGGTGTTGACATAGACGCTGACCGGTTCTGCAACGCCTATCGCATAAGCAAGTTGCACGAGGCACTGATGGGCAAACCCAGCAGCCACAATATTCTTAGCGATATATCGACCCATGTATGCTGCTGAACGGTCCACTTTAGTTGGGTCTTTGCCTGAAAAGGCTCCCCCACCATGTGCTCCGTGACCACCGTAAGAATCGACAATGATCTTTCGGCCTGTTAATCCGCAGTCACCCTGTGGTCCACCGATAACGAAACGACCTGTTGGGTTGATGTGAAATTTGGTTTTCGCATCAAGCAAATGGGCTGGAATGACTTTTTTTACAACTTCTTCAATAACGTATTCTGTAAGGACACTATGTTTCACTTCAGGCGAGTGCTGAGTAGAAATTACAACCGCGTCAACTCGAGCCAGCTTGCCGTCCCGATACTCTGCCGTGACCTGGCTTTTGGCGTCCGGGCGCAAGAAGTTCACTGCTTTCTCGCGTCTGCTCAAGGATAGCTTTTGGAGCAGCTTGTGGGCATAGCTAATCGTCGCAGGCATGAATTCGGCCGTCTCATCGATCGCATAGCCAAACATCATCCCCTGGTCACCAGCACCTTGATCGCCGTGCAATCCTTCGCCTTCAGTGACGCCCATGGATATGTCAGGCGACTGCTGTTCAACCGAAAGAATTACACCGCAACTTTTGGAATCAAAGCCCAAAGCCCCATCGGTGTAGCCGATTTCTTCGATCGTATCGCGCGCAACTCGCGCGTAATCAATCTGCGCCTTACTCGTAATTTCACCGGCAATGACAACCAATCCCGTTTTGACGAGGCTCTCACAAGCTACGCGAGAATATTTGTCTTGGGCCAGCAATGCGTCAAGGATTGCGTCGCTGATCTGATCACAAATCTTGTCAGGATGACCCTCACTGACAGACTCTGAAGTAAAAAGATAATTCTTGAGATTTCCACTCATGAGAGTCCTCTCCTCATTCTAAGCGCTACACGCCCTGTATTGAGCACAGTTGCGCTGCCAATTCCAAAAGAGCCCCCATTGTTATCGATAAGTACGACATGGTCAAGCGATCTAATTGTAGCGCGTCGCTCGCCTTCTTGGGCCAATCCACCTTCATACATTTTCATTTCAACCTGCATTTCCTGCCCCATCCGTAGCCGCTCAACCAAATGCGGAAGCTGACAAGTCCAGCGGGGAATATCCAATTGAATTGAATGTATAGGGACAATGCACTCGTCAAATTGATCGAGTTTTGCTTCCAATTGCTCCAGGGTCCAAGCGTCACTTGACCGCAGTGACCCACTGCTCAGTCGCAAGAGACGTGTAACTGTGCCTAAAGTCGCGGCCCGTTCAGCAATTTGAGTTGCGACCACCCGTACGTAAGTTCCCTTTGAGCAATCCATCCGAAAGCGCCCTACGCCTTTGGCATAATCTAGACAGAGAAGAGAATCGATGCGAACCGTCCGCCGTAGAAGCTGCAGGGGCACTCTCTCAGTTTGTCCCTGCCGCGCATATTCGTAGAGGGGTTTACCCTGAAATTTAATGGCCGAATACATGGGCGGAACCTGAACAAAATCGCCAACCAGCTCGGCGCAAATGCGTTCAAGCTGGGTTCTTTCCAGATGATCGCAGGGAGCCTCAGCAACAACCGAACCATCGGCATCGAGCGTATCTGTTGCCCTCCCAAAACCCACCTCGAATTCATAACTTTTCTTGCCAGCGAGGAGATAATCTTGCAGTCGGGTCGCCTTTCCGAACAAAATCGGAAGTAATCCCTCCGCAAGGGGATCAAGAGTTCCAACATGCCCCATTTTGACTTTACCAAAACGTTGCTGAATCCAGCGGGAAACGTCTTTCGAAGTCATTCCCCCGGGTTTATAGACGAGGAGCATTCCATCTTTTGAAAGAGAGCGTCGAGCTACTGGCTTCACAGATCTTAATCCTCAGGTAGGCTTGCGGGTAGATCGAGAAAGGGGCCGCAGGAGGGGTGCAGCAGCCTTTAATTTGACGACTCATGTTCGGCTTTTTCTTCTTCAGCAATTTTACCGAGAAGAGTTTCTATACGGGCAGCATTTTCTAGACTTTTATCATACATAAAACGCAGTTCTGGAACTCTACGCAGGTCTATGGCCTGTCCAATTTGCTTCCGCAAACGCCCCGTGGCAGACTCAAGTCCACGCTTAGCTTGAACCCCATCATTCTCGTCATAAGTACGAAAATAGACAGTTGCCAGCTGAAGGTCCGCCGTTAGTTTTACGGCTGTGATCGTGACCGATGCCAGCCGGGGATCACTCAGCATGCCGCCTTGAAAATTAATGGCCAAAACATCTCTAATTTGATCAGCCATCCGTTCTTGTCTTAAACCCATAGTCTTTAACCTCAAGGAGGACATCAGCTGAAAGCCGATGAAGAAAAACCCTGTTCCCGCCAGATGCGTGAACCGGGTTTCGTCAGATCGCCAAAGCGATTAAATGGAATTGCGCCAAGATTTAACAGAATCGAGGGCTTCCCTGGGGGTTTCTTTAGTCTCTTTTTCCCCAGAGCTCAAGTCCTCGTTGTATCAAAGAGTCGGAGCATGTTCTTCGATGATGTAGGTTTCGATCACATCTCCTTCCCGTATATCCGAAAAGCCTTCGATGCCAATCCCGCACTCGTAGCCTTGAACCACTTCACGTACATCATCTTTAAAGCGACGCAGTGAACCAATCTTGCCACTGTAGATAACCACATCGTTCCTGATGAGCCTGATCTGAGAGTTCCGCGTAATTTTTCCGTCGAGAACGGAAGTACCCGCAACGACTCCAATTTTTGGCACTTTGATGGTTTGCCGGACTTCAGCGTGACCTTGAATAACCTCTTTCTGAATAGGAGGCAACTTGCCTGCCATAATAGACTTGAGTACATCGACGATCTCGTAGATGACACTGAAGTATTTAATCAGCGTCCCCTGCTTATCCGCCATGTCATCCAGCCCACGAGCTGCACGGACATTGAATCCAAAGATCACAGCCCCTGAAGTCGTGCCCAGAGAAATATCGGATTCATTGATACCACCAACCGCCTTATGGACGATCCGGTTGCGAACTCGATCCGAGTTGAGTTTCATGATTGCTTCAGCGATAGCTTCGACCGATCCCTGGGTGTCAGCTTTGATAATGACCGGAACCTCAGGCGTATCAGCAGCTTTAACTTTCGCCAAGAGCTGATCCAATGTCGCTGCCGAGGAACGAGTCGAAGCAGTTCGTGCTTCGATATCTTTACGCCAATCGGAAACTTCCTTGGAAGTCTTCTCATCGTCAACGGCATCGACATGGTCGCCTGCCATAGGAACTTCAGAGAGACCCACTACCTCGACCGGAGTCGACGGACCAGCCTCTTTCAAGCGCTTTCCAGTATGATCATTCATAGCTCGGACCCGACCTAACTTGGTACCAGCCACGACGTGATCACCAATCCGAAGAATACCCTGTTGAACCATGATGGTCGCAACTGGGCCTCGCCCTTTATCAAGATGAGCTTCGACAACGACACCTGATGCAGGAACTCCTACCGGCGCCTTCAGTTCAAGAACTTCAGACTGAAGCAAAATCGCCTCGAGGAGGTCATCGATTCCGATCCCTTGGAGGGCCGATACTTTGACGAAGATATTCTCTCCGCCCCACTCTTCAGACTGAATGCCGTGTTCGGCCAGTTCAGAGTTTATACGATCAAGGTTTTTATTCGGCTTATCAATTTTGTTAATTGCCACAATGATAGGCACACCCGCAGCGCGAGCATGGGAAATAGCCTCCACCGTTTGCGGCATGACGCCATCGTCTGCCGCCACAACCAGGACTACTATGTCCGTGACTTTCGCTCCTCTGGATCGCATCGACGAAAAAGCTTCGTGGCCTGGTGTGTCAAGGAAGGCAACCGAGCGACCGTCTTTCTCAACCGTGTATGCGCCGATGTGCTGTGTAATACCGCCAGCTTCGCCTGCTGCGACCTTAGCCTTACGGATAGCATCAAGAATTGACGTTTTACCGTGGTCGACGTGACCCATAATGGTCACAATCGGAGGTCGCTCGACCATTTCAGCGTTTTCATGCGCTTTTTTCTTCTCGGTAAGGATATCTTCAAGAGAAACTACGTTGCTCTGAACTTCAAAACCATATTCCGTCGAAAGTAAAGTCGCGGTATCGAAGTCTACGGGCTGATTGATCGTCGCCATGATACCTTGCGACATCAACTTTTTGATTAAATCTGTCGCTTTTACGGCCAACTGACGCGCCAATTCTCCTACCGTGATCTCTGAACCCATCTTAACGACCCGATAAGAAGCACGTGGCGTTGTGAGTTGGGTTTTCTTGAGATCTTTTCGCCGTTTAATGTCTTTTCGGCGATGCGGTGCCTGAGGCATGTAAACGGACTTTTTCTTCTCTTCAACTTCCACTACTTCTACTGGGACATCCGGTTCGGTCAGTTCTTCGTCCAAACTCTCGACTTGATCGAGGAGAGAACGGAGGTTCACTTGATCGCGCCGCGTCTTGGGCAAACGTTTCGCCGCAGCCTCTTCGGCCTCGGTGTTCATAAACGTTCGTTTTTTATCTTTTTCTTTGTCAAGACCCTTAGTCTTTGAACCGTCTTCTCGCCAGGCTGCTTTTCCACCCAGAAGATCGTCAGGCTGGACATCGAGAGTGGGTTTACTCAACCCACCACTTCGAATCATCTCACCCGTTCGCCTTGGAGGCCCACTGTCGGGGCCACGGGACGAGGGAAATCCACCAGGCGCTCCAGGAGCTCGTGGGGTTGGCGTCGCTCCACCACCAATTTTGATGGGTGAAGGACGGCGAATCTCGCCACCTTCTTCCGAAGGACCATTCCGACGAATGATAGCCGCTCCTCCAGCCGCAAAGTTAGGCCTGGCGGCGAGGACTGGAGGCGGCGGATCGCGTCTCACAATCTTGGCAGTTTCATATCCATCTTGGGGACGCGACATAGCACGAGACTCCGGTGCAGGACTTTGACTGGTCGGCTTTGCTTCCGATCGGGCTACGGGCCTTGCGTTCGCCTCGACCTCTTGGCTCGGCACCTCTCGATGCTGAGGAGGAAGAACGGGCACGGAAGGCGCTTCGGAAGAAGTTCTTTCTTGACGCGGATCGGCTACCGTTGCCGAGGCGCGACGAAGCTCTTGGTCGTCATCGAGATCTTCTCCAGACTCTCCTAAGCCGCTTCCCGCAACCGGGGTATGCGTTTGGGGGGGGACTGCTGGCGCCACTTCCACAGGAGCTGGCTCGCTCTCTTCTTCAAAAACTTCTTCGCGCCTTTGTGACTCAACTGGCGCAGCTTCAACCACGGGAGCTTGAGAAGCTGAATATTCTTCTTCGACCTCGGGAGAATTGGTTCCCGCGGCTTCTTTTTCGTCTCCGGGACCTTTTCGGCGCCGAATCACGGAAGGACTCGCCTTTGGAGCTCGAGTAGTAGTTTCGCCACTCAGCTCACGCTTAATCTTAACGATCTGATCAGCGCTTAATGTGCTCTGGTGGCTCGCGACTTCAATGCCGAGATCCTTGAGCTTATTGACGAGCAGCTTGCTTTCGATTTTCAGCTCGCGAGCTAGCTCGTATACACGAATTTTCGACATTCGCTAACAGTCCCCCAATGTTCTTAGGACAAATCCGATCTTATTCGGACTGCAGGTAACGATCGGCTGCCATCTGAATCGTTCTTGCAACGCCGATTGAAAGTCCTGTCTTTTGAGCCACTTCCTCAACAGAGTCAGCAACTATGTCTCCAATTGTGACGTATCCACCCTCGGCCAGAGCATGCGCACTCGCTTCGCCAACACCCGACAATTCCAAAAAGACCTTCACACGCTCGCTAATTTGAGAGTCTTCGACTTTATTGTCAAGCTTTACGGGAGACGCCGAAGAATTTGCTAAGAGATCGTTTGGAGCGACCGCCCGTCTGATCTCGCCCTTGCCCTGAGCCAGTTGACCGGCTGCTTCCTTGGCTCGCTCAACCAATTTAATAGCGTCGTCATGATCCATATTTAGCAATCGATTGAGCGTGCGCGGCGACATCTGCGCAATATCAGCAGGGGTGCTATACCCTTCCTGAATCAAGAGCTCAGCCGTCATATCATCCAAGCCTTCGATCATGGCCAGGATATCTTTAGCGCCCGCCATTTTCTCTTCAATGGACGATTCACTCTTAATATCAAGTTTCCAGCCAGTTAACTGCGCGGCAAGCCGGACATTTTGGCCTCGCTTACCGATGGCAAGAGACAGCTGATCATCTGCGACAATGACTTCCATTCCATGCGTTTCTTCGTCAACAATGACTTTGCTTACGACAGCTGGCGCCAAAGCGTTACAGACAAGACGCGCCGGATCGTAGTCGTAAGGAATAATGTCAATTTTCTCGCCATTTAATTCGTTCACGACAGCTTGAACTCGCGAACCCTTCATCCCCACACAGGCACCCACCGGATCAACGGAAGAATCTCTAGAATAGACAGCTATTTTCGACCGATATCCCGGATCCCGTGCAGCAGCTTCAATTGTGACGATACCATCATAAATCTCTGTTACATGCTGGCCAAACAGCTGCACGAGAAAGCCTGGATGAGCGCGCGACATAATGATCTGCGGTCCGCGACTGGCGCGCTTCACATCTACTACATAAGCTTGAATTCGATCTTTAACGCGAAATTTTTCGGTCGGGACCTGTTCTTTATAAGGTATGACCGCCTCAGTACGTCCCAGATCGACAATAATATCATTGCGCTCAAAACGACGGACATAACCACTTAAGATTTCGCCGACGCGATCTTTAAATTCTTCGTGGACCTGCGCTCGCTCAGCATCTCTCACTTTTTGAACGATAATTTGTTTCGCAGATTGAGCTGCAATGCGACCAAATTTAGAAGTATCGATCTTAATCCCGATAGCATCGCCCAGAACCGTTTCTGGATCTAATTTGCGAGCATCTTGCAGAGCAATTTCTAAATTTTCGTTTGCAACGTCGTCGTCATCCACCACGGTACGGAACTGGAATAGCTCAATTTCATCGGTCTCTTCGTTATAATGAGCTTCAAGGTCAGCTGTCGCGCCGAGTGTCCGTCGCGCCGCATGGATGACCGCTTGCTGCAGTGCATCAATGATAACGGCTTTATCGAGGTTCTTATCGCGACTTACACCTGAGATCACCTTGCGGAGTTCTGATTCCAATTCTGAGCTATCGAGTAGAGTCATCGTCCGTTGATCCTTATGGGAAATATTCGAGAATAGGGATGACCCGTCGGCTGCACCACGCATTTGGGCGATTTACCACTCAAATACTACATGAGCTTTGCGGATCGTCTGGAGAGGGAAGGCCCACACACCTGCCGGCAATTCTAAGGATACGATATCATCCTGGTCGATTCCAAGGAGCTTCCCTGAACCCTCCATACGATTTTCAACCTTAGACAGAAGACGCACGTGAACGGATTGTCCCAAGTGTTTGATGAAATGGTCCCGCCTACGCAGCGGCCTTTCAATCCCCGGAGAACTCACTTCTAAGCGATAGTCCCGCTTCACGAGTGAGTCGAGTTCCAGGCTTTCAATCAATACCTCGTTGACCTTAAGGCAATCTTCCATTTTGATGCCGTCTGGGTGATCTATGAAAACACGCAGAGTTTCTTCTGCACCATCCCACTCGATCTCGACGCACTCGTATCCGAGCGGCTCGACCAATGTAGAGACGAGGTCTATTGTCTTCTCGTAATTATGTCGATCCATATCAGCGCCACCAAAAACAAAAATAGCCTGCAACAACCACCACGGTGAGCAAGGCTTCCGAGAGAACGCGATTGATGAAGTACAAACTGTTAAAATCTGTACAGCCCCCCGTATAGCAGCGGAATCGCGAAAAGTCAACACTTTTGGCCTATTAAAAACTAGTCATGTTGGCAGCATATAAGCGTAAGCTTCCTCTTTCCCCACTCCCCAGGGCAGGATAGTCTCGACGGCACTTCTTCAATCTTATAAATATGTCATTATATGTGGAAGATATTACATGACCCGTCCTAATGGCGAAGTCTGCGCTTATATCCCCAGCCCAATATTACCCCACGCTCACCGGGCTGAGGAGGAAACGAAGCCAAGTTTTCGAAAAGTTTCACGTAGCTTAGCCAGTAGAGCACAAACCCTTGTCCCTCCTTCACCTCAAGCATATCCTGAATTCGAGCACTATCTGATCCTTATGATCCTGAGTTATCAATTCTCCAAAATCCCGTCTTTTCAGAACTCGACATCTCGCCAATTGCCCCTTAAGACGCTCGCGCTATGGAGCTATGCATTAGGAGAAAAAGGCGAGCGAGACGGAGAAGCACTTATTCTTCGTCGATTATGTCAGAGATTAGCAGACGACGATCGCGAAGTAGGCTTGCTTCAAACTTTATGCGCTAAGCGAGAAGAATCTCTGGGAAACTTGGCTCAGGAACTGCTCCGCGATACTCCCTGGTTAGACGAACCTCATTTAAAGAGTTTCTTTAAGATACAAATCGCCGACAGACTTATCGAAAAAAAGAATTTCTTAGATGCGATAAAGCTTATGGAGAGCTTTGAAACGATGCCATGCCTCAGCGAATGGCATGCTATGCAAAGGGTCAAATTCTACGCTCTCCAATACTTAACCTTCAGTTCACCCCTTACCACTCTCATTGAAAAGCTAGAAAATTCCTCGTTTGATCTTGTAAAAGGTAGCTCCTTTCTACTAGCAGAGGTGCAGCGACTCCTGTTGGTGGACTATCTCAATCAGGTGAAGAATCCTGACTATAAAATTAAATATCAAAAGATACGGCGCTTGATCACCTCTCTGAGCGAAAGCGACCCAATTTGGCAGGAAAGATTGATGGAATGTTTGGTCTTCCTCGATCATTCCTTGATTAAGCGCATTTGGCAGCTCGCGCCAAATCCGTCTGGCCGCCCTTGGCGCCTTAACCCAGTCGCTGGACGAGGCTTCGACGTCAGTTGCCTATGGTTGCGATCTACCGAAGAAAAAATACAAATGATCGAGTCTTGGTCCCAGCGTCATCATTATCCAGAAGCTTTGAGCGAGGCGCGACATTTTTCAATGAACGAGCAGACCTTGTGGTGCCATAGAATTTTGTATCAATCTCAACTGCTCAAGTTGGAGCAACCAAGTCAAACCACCTGCCTCAATGTCGAAGATGAATTGCTGTCGTTTGAACCGGCTGCCTGTGAAAGACTTTGGCTTGATATCCTCGACGCCGCCAATGCCTATCGCCGGGGAAATTTCAGTCAATGCCTGCTGTGCTTGAGAAGAGCTCAGAATGAAAAGCCCGACCTGCAGATTCAGGATGCCCTGCAACTTTGGCTTTCAACAGGGGCAGGCAATACATATTCATCCATATCGCCCGAAAGTTATGAATATGCCCAGAGACTTGGCCGTCTGTTTTTTCATCCCACCCTCAACCCTTGTGGCGATGGAAAGTTCACGATCAGCAGTTTCTATTCTGTCGATCTCACAAAAAACCCTGTACTCAATCGCCTTCTCCTTGCTCTTTTGCATCAGTCAGACAGCAATCTTTCCCTCGAAAAGATCCAAGATCAAGTCTGGGGGCAAGGTCCTTCACTAGAAGGTTGGAAGCAGAAGATTCGGAACGCAGTACGCCGCGCGAGAAAGGAATTTCGGTTCACCCTCCTTCCACTGTTCGATCAGATCGAAGGTAAACTGCAGCTAAACCATCGTGGCATCATCATTTCCCCTGCCGCGCTAACCATAACTCAAGAACGATTACGGGATGTTACAAGAACTTTGAGCCGTCAGTCTCTGAGCAGCCGACAAGTATCCGCAAAAACCAAGGTCCCTCTAGCAACTGTCAAACGCTTGTTGGCGCAACTCAGTTCAGATGAATATCTGCACGTGCTTCGGAAAGGTCGATCAATAGTTTACCG
>CANJJY010000139.1 GCA_947474445.1 Oligoflexaceae bacterium | reverse complement strand
CGTTCGCCAGAAAAGTATGTCGACAAACTCAATGCGCGGCAAGTTCCTATCTTCATCGCCAACAGCTACCAAGATAATCTTTTCCCACCCAATCAGATCCGTCCTTTTTATGAAAAGCTAACCGGCCCCAAGATGATTTATCTCGACCCGGGCATCCACACCAGTTCCGCCGTCGGTGGATTGCTTGGATCGGAAAGTCCTGTTTGGGTAGAAGCTCAGCGATGGCTCGACTATTGGCTGAAGGACACCGAGACAGGCATCATGAACCAATCGCCCATCAGCTTTGAGCATAAGAAGAGCCGTGAATTCTATCCTCAGTTTCCAGCCCTCTACACCAAAGCCTCAGAGCTTGCGCTTACACCTCTCAACGATGTTTCCGAAGAAACCTCCGAGGAGCTGTCTCCGGCAGAGCCTATCGATCTGAGCGCGGCGTCAATGATCAAGTTTGGGGGCGGTTCGGATTCGGGAGCCACCAGTGGCTTCCCTCTGGTCTCCGATACGGTCGACGCCATCCTCGATAAACCCGTCGTCAAGCACATCTCGCGCATAGATAAGCGCTATGCAGCGGTCTACTCGACTGCGGCCCTTCCGACGATGGGTCGCCTGAGAGGCTCAGCCTTGGTCAGCATTTTCCTGGAAGCTCACAAGACTCCCTTGCAGCTCGTCGCCTATCTTTACGATGTCGACTCTTCGGGAATAGGTACTCTAGTGGCTCACGGTGTTTACAGCCGTCGTGAAGGTCATCCTGAGCAGAGCCAGGTTGATCTCAAGCTGGCGACTATCGCTTATGATATTGCGGCGGGCCACAAACTGGTGGTAGCGCTGGATACGAGGGACCCTCTGTATGAAAATCCAAGCAGCAATCAATACAGTCTGGCTTTCAAACATGCTGATCCCGAAGCGACTTCGATCCAACTGCCCCTCCTTCCCTAAGGCCTAAGGCTGTGTGCTGATGCACACAGCTGTCTGCTCGAGGCTGCTCCACCGTGAGCAGCCAGTACCTCGACCTCTTCTTTCTCTTCCTTCTTTTTACTCTGTCAAAATAATCGCAAGCCCTGATATCAAGGCTTTCAAAAACTCGGCATTGCTTTTGCATTAGTGAAGGTGGGGAGAATGATCCCAGCTGATCAGCCAGGGAATTTGAAGAACTAGCCCGTTGCGCGTCTTGTTACCTTACCTCATGTCTGCTGCCATCCAGCCCCAACTCTTCTCATTTGGTCCTGACCAAACCTCGCCAAGCGCAACGGGCTGGGATCCCCCATATCCGCCTAGAACACATAGCCCGCATAGGCTGTCATCCCAAAATCGATACTCCACGATTCGGTTTTCAATTCGTTCTCGTTCTTGATGCGACGCAGATCGACACTGGTGCCTTCTGATTCAATTTTAGAAGAATTCAGGGACACAGAGAAAGGCAGGGAAAGCTTCAACCAGTCCACGCCCCAGGTCCAGGTTCCTTCTTGCCACTGATTACCAGTCGCAATTGCTAGCAAACCCTGACTCACCTTTCCGCTATAGGCGTAGTCCTCAAGCCCCCCACTGGTACCGGCAAGCGATTCGCTGCCCGTGGCTTTGATGCCAGTCCAGCCTGCTCCCACTGTAAAATAGAGGGAATTACTGATGAATATTTTGCTCTGAACAATCAATGACTGAAGATCCAACTTTGAAAATCCATCGATATCTTCCGCCGAAAATTGGCCGTAACGAATTTCAATCAGGCGATCTTCGTCGAGATGATAGCCGAGTTCTAATTCGAGGCCCAGACCCTTGCGATAACCGGCCCCCAGCTGTAGCGAATAGCTATTTGAGATGCGTTCGGTTCCACTTCTTTCGTTATTACTCATAAGCTCGTCGGTATCATCGACATCGAGATCCTGCCCATCGACAAATACGCCACTTTCATCACGCTTCATTTCGGCAGGCTTGGACTTTTCTTTTTGAGCCAGCAAAATCGTGCCCCCAGCTGGGGCTGGAAAAGCCAACAGTATGGGTTGATAGCAAGCTATTCCACCTGCGAGAGCCAACAACGGACGAAACCATCGACGTTGCATTGTCCACGTCCTTTTCGCAATAATATCGAGTAGCTTATTGTGACAAGCTCAGACGCAGAAGACAATGGTTTTAACAGGGCAGGTTCGCACTGGGGCTTTCGCAGAGGATGTCCCGACGATCGACAAGCAGCCCAAGGAACGGTAGGAGCCTCCTTCCAGGCGATCAGAATAAAACTGTAAAGTGTCTCTTAATGAGCTCGATTTCTGCAGGTATTTCCCCGTAAGATAGAACCAATCCTTCCAAGTTTAAAAGATATCATTTGGGGAAAAGCCAAAATGACTAAATATATGTGCATACCAGCTTTCATTGTCCCTCTTTTGATGATGGCCTTGCCGGCGCGCGCCGATCACGTCGATCTACTCGGGAAACCCTACCCAGGAATCGAGCTGTTTCCTGAAAATATTATGAAGCCTTATGATTCCTTTGATTTTCCTTGGATCCAGGAGCCTCGGGAGGCTTTGCCGTCCAACTTTCAATATATTTTGAAGCCTTTTTTCCTGCAGACCATGCATTGGATCTGCTAGGATCCGTCCCCTTCCCCACTGTGCTGAAGCTCTCGCTTGCAGCACGATCTCTCCTTCGCTTTTCGACCAATGTCTGGTATATCCCGCAAAGTTCGACTTCAATCATCAGGCTTATTGAGTGTTGTATAAGTGAAGGCGCCAGCTGATAAACGAAGCGACTTTGCTTATACGGCGCTCAATAAATGGACCCGCGGCGCGCGCCCGCATGCGGACTCTAGGACAGAGGCGTCGTGAGGCACGAAAGGACATCGATTCATGGATGCAAAAGCACTTGAAAATAATATTCTCGCTATAGAAAAAGCCTTAGCTGCTGGTCAGACCCAAGCCCTCAAAGACGGGGCATCAGCCGTGATAGAAACCTTGCAGGCCCTCGACGAAGGTCATGTGCGGGTAGCCAGTCTGATCGATGGCGCTTGGGTCACTCACACATGGATTAAGCAGGCGATCCTTTACTACTTTCGCATTTCAGAAATGAAGGCATACGAAGTGGGACCTTTCGTGTACCACGACAAGATTCCATTGAAGCGTAATTATGAGCAGTTGAAAGTGCGGGTTGTCCCACCGGCAACCGCACGCTTCGGTAGCTTTATGGAGCCCGGCGTGGTGCTGATGCCTTCTTACGTGAACATTGGCGCCTATATTGGCCGCAATACGATGGTCGACACCTGGGCTACGGTTGGTTCCTGCGCTCAGATCGGTTCAGATGTTCACCTTTCCGGTGGCGTAGGCATTGGAGGAGTCCTCGAGCCAGCCCACGCAAAACCTGTCATCATTGGGAATGGAGCTTTTGTCGGTTCGCGCGCGATCGTCGTAGAAGGGGTTGAGGTCGGTGACGAAGCCGTCCTCGCGGCCAATGTAACTTTGACAGCCTCGACCCCTATCATCGACATTCGTGATGGTGAACTCAGAGAGTCTAGAGGTAAAATCCCATCACGCACCGTCGTTGTGCCGGGTACAAAAGAAAAGACAGTGCCGGGAGGCAAGATCTATACATCGTGCGCTTATATCATCGGCAATCGCAAAGCATCGACTGACCTGAAGACCTCACTCAATGAGACCTTGCGCGAGTTTGCACTCTCGGTTTGAAAGAAGCGTTCTGGCAGAGGACTGTTCGCGTACCCACGGGCTCTCGTATATTTTGAAAAGTTGACGAAAGGACGAACATGCCTCTGCTTCGCTTTTTACCTAGCCAAAAAAATGGTGAAATCGCCAGCAACACGAAACTTCTGATCTCGGGTCGTCAGCTCGGTGTCGAGATTCGCTTTGGTTGTGCAGCATGCCGCTGCGGAACCTGTGCCGTTCGGATTACTGAAGGTCAATCCCACCTAACCCCGATGCGAAAAGACGAAGAAAACATGCTCAAAAAGCTCAAGCAGACAACCGATGGCAGCATCCGGCTTGCGTGCCAGGCACGGGTCTTGGGGGATTGTACGATCGACTTGGATTTCCAGGATCAGTATACGCCTGACGTTGGTTTTGACGATGCCGACTCATAAGATGTAAACGGAGCGAACCATGCGACCGATTGAAAATACCCGAGTCAGTGAATTTGTACCCCTTCCATCGCCAGCTGAGTTGAAGACGCGCCTCGCTGCTTCGGAAACTCTGCTTGATCGCGTGGCGGCCCATCGGGAAGAGATTCGTAACTTACTCGCGGGCACCGACTCACGCATTCTTTGCATCGTCGGCCCTTGTTCCATTCACGATGTGAAGGCTGGTAAAAAATATGCTGAGCGCTTAGCGACTCTCAGGCATGAACTGAAAGATCGCGTGGCGATCGTCATGCGGGTGTATTTTGAAAAGCCTCGAACGACTGTGGGGTGGAAGGGGCTCATCAATGATCCCCATCTCGATGGCAGCCATGATGTGAAAGCTGGTCTCGCTCTGGCCCGGGATTTCTTGTTGCAGGTCGCGCAGCTCGATCTGCCTGCTGCGACCGAGTTCCTTGATCCTATCGTGCCGCAATATATCTCCGATCTCATCAGCTGGGTCGCTATCGGTGCGCGCACGACAGAGAGTCAAACTCACCGCGAGATGGCCAGCGGACTGTCAATGCCTGTCGGTTTTAAGAACGCAACCGATGGAAGTATGCAAGTCGCTCTAGACGCGATGACATCGGCTCGTCACCCGCATCATTTTCTAGGCATCGATCTGCAAGGCACGACTTCAGTCGTCATGACCCGTGGTAATCCCGATGTCCATATTATCCTAAGAGGTGGGGCTAGCGGATCGAATTTTAGCTCTACTCACGTCAATGATTGCTTGCAGCGGCTCAAGTCTCCGGCCCCCGAACGATTGATTATGGTCGACTGCAGTCATGGCAATTCAGATAAAGATTATCGGCGGCAGCCGCTCGTTTTTCACGACGTCCTCAAGCAATTCCATGAGGGTCAACGTGCGATCCTCGGCATGATGCTCGAAAGCCATCTGAAAGAGGGCAAGCAGGATCTCAAGTCCCTGCCCCTCGTCGAGGGTCAATCGATCACAGATGGTTGTATTTCATGGGAACAGACGGAGACTCTGCTGCGCGAAGCGTGGAAACAAGCGCGGCCGTAACGGCCTATCGTCTTTTTCAATGAAGTGCGAAGGGAATGTTCACGACTCGCCATAAATGAATTTGGCCAATTCAACAAATTCTTCGGGCCGAATCGAATCGGGCCGACGGTTGAGGTCTAAGGGACAACTTTCGAGCTTTTCCTCGGACAGAAACTGGCGAATCGCATTCCTGAGTTTCTTGCGCCTTTGAGTGAAAGAGGCGCGAGCGACCGTCTCGACCTTGAGCAAAAACTCATCGGAAAGAGTTTGCGGACGAGCCTTGAGGATGACCAGCGCACTATCGACTTTGGGTATCGGCGTAAAGCAACTTCGATCGACCTTGCATTCCAAGGCCACCTGCGCGCGCAGCTGAGTGTATACGGACAGACTGCCGTAGTCTTTGGAATTGACTGCACCTGCCAAGCGCGAGGCAAACTCCAGCTGCACTAGAAATTCCACGCCCTTCAGTTGCTGCATATGCGGCAGAACCCAAAGGACGATGGGTGAAGATATCGCATAGGGGATATTGCCGACGACGGCTGTCGGCTCGTGGGAAGACTGTAACCACTCGCCGAGATCAAATTTCAAAATATCCTGATTGACGAGTTCGAGGGTGCCCGGATATTCCCGCTTGCGCATGTCGTAGGAATCTTGAAGCTTTTCAACATAACGCTCATCTTTTTCGATGGCGGTCACTTTCCAAGGATTCTCGAGGAGACCACGCGTGAGAATCCCTCCTCCGGGCCCAATTTCCAAAACGCGCGTGACATGCCATTCACGGAGACGTTCGACAACTTTTTGTACGGGCCACTCAGTCCGCAGGAAGACCTGACTGAGAGATTTCTTCTGACGCGGACGGTCAAAACTCATAAGATTCTTGCTCCACGGCCCAAAAGCGCCTGACTCATCGAGACGCTCATACCATATTATCGGTAAACTGGTAGCGCGAGAATGCGTCCCAGTTATAATTCATGAAAGTTGCAGCTTTGCCGGCCTTTTCAAGGTGATGATAGCCAAGAGCTGCTATCATCGCGGCATTGTCCGAACAGTATTGCAGCTGTGGAAAATATGCTGGGATTCCAATGCGCTCGTGAACCAGATGACGAAACCGAAGATTAGCGGCAACTCCACCAGCGATCAGAATACTGCGCGCTTCGGGATGGAGAGTGTAAGCTCCCTCAAGTTTCCTCACGAGTTGACCCAGTGCTTCTTCTTGGAAGGAAGCACAAAGATGTCCCAAAACATCGTCAGGTATCGGCGTCGGGAGACGTTGACGTAAGTTTACCATATAGGTCTTTAAACCAGAATAGCTAAACAGGAGCTTGTCTTTCTGCTCCATCATGCGCGGCATCGCGTAAGCCCGCGGATCGCCGGCACGCGCTAGCTTTTCAATGACGGGCCCTCCCGGATAGCCGAGTCCAAAAAGCTTCGATACTTTGTCAAACGATTCGCCACAGGCATCGTCGATACTGTAAGCCAAGAGTTGAAAAGTCGTGGGATCGGGCATGAGATAGATATTCGTGTGACCGCCAGACACGACCAGGGCGAGACAGGGATATAACTCTTCCGCTGCCGTGCTTAATCCAAGCATGGCGCCGTGGATATGCGCTTCCACGTGATTGATGGGAATCAGCGGTTTCCCGCTGGCGACGGCCATGCCCTTTGCGTAGCAAATACCAACGAGAAGAGCCCCGATCAAACCAGGCCCCTGCGTGACCGCAATGGCATCGATCTGATCGAGGGTGACCTTGGCTTTATCGAGAGCTTCATCGACGATTTGATCGATCAGCTGCAGATGCGCGCGGGCGGCGATCTCCGGAACGACTCCTCCGAAGGCCTTGTGCAAATCGATTTGCGTCGCGATTACCGAACTGTGAACCTTACGACCATTCTCGACGACGGCCGCAGCGGTTTCATCACAGCTGCTTTCGATTCCTAAAATTAATCCCATGTGTCTCACATCAGAGCTTAGCTAATTTAGTTTTGGCCTGTTTCGCCTCGTCAGAGGAACCCCATTTTTGGACCAGCTCTTGATAATAGATCTTAGCTGTCTCTATATCGCCGAGCTCTTTGAAACAATCACCCATGCGAAGATATGCGGTCGGCATATTCTCTTTGGGCTTGCTGTCGATGAATTCATTGAACCGCAAAGCCGCTTCGCGGGTCTGCCCCGCCTTATAGAAGCTTTCCGCTAAGATGAAAAGGCCTTCCTGCTTGTCTTTTTTCCCCTTGATGTCATCGACTAGCTTGCCCCCCTCCTCGGCGATCACCTTATATTTTTTCTTGTCAAAGGCAGTTCGCAAATCATCGAGATTCTTGAGAGAAGCCCCCTTTTTAGAACTCTTTTCCTTGCTCGATTCGCGCTTTTCTGGCTTCTTGGCATCGATCGCCTTGTCGATAGCGGCTAGAATTTTGTTTTGGTTTTCTTCTAGGGCGTCTAATCGCAGGCCCATATCCGCTAAGAGTTTGGCAACGGAACCTTCTTGCTCCGGATCGGTGCCGGGCATCTGTCCCGTCGTAACTCCGACGCGCAGGGTATCTATGTCACCTTTGACGCGTTGCATTTCGATCGCAAACTTATCGAGTCGCGTGTTGATCGAAGCTTCCTGACGACTCGTCTGTGTCGTGATTTCTTTCCCCAAACTGCTATTCTGGGTTTCGAGTTGCACGAGACGCGTTTGAAGATTGAAAATGTCATCTTTGAGTTGCTGCTCTTCGGCAGGGGTGAGACAGGCAGACAGAGACAGAAACCCCGCCAGGCAGAACAGCCTAGCGAGCCGTAGCTTTGGATACACGATCATATCAGGCCCTTTTTTGCTTCTTTTGACTCTCCAGACGCTTACTTATTACAACAAGACGCCGGAAAAACAAATTAGCCTCTTTGGTCCAGCTCTCGTAATAGGGTCCGGGTACCATGTAGGAGACGGTCAACAGCCTGAGTTGTTCTTTCCAAGCCATCAGCTCGTTCAAGTCTCGTTGTGTTCTGAGCAGATGTCCCTCGAGTTCTTCATCCCTGGCTTTTTTGACCTCCTTGCGGCCCCAGCGAATTTCGATGCCATCGAGTTGATTGCTGAGAAGCTCTTCCACAAGGGAATGCGGCTTCGGTTTCGAAGAAACCGTGCCAGTTGCGACAGACTTTTCCTCGAAACCTTCTTCTAGGGCTTGGACGGTGTCGCCTTTTGAGCTATCCTCCGGTCTTTCGTCAGCCGAAGTGTGCGCGAAAGTACCCGCAATGTCCTCAGCTGCAAATGGATCGACTTCCAAGGTTTCTTCCTTGGCGTCTTCAGAACCGAGATCCATATCGTCAGGGGGATTTTGAGACATGCTTACACCTTTTATGTGGCTGTGCACCTTGATATCGGTTAAATTCAAAAAAAAATTAGCTGCTTAAAGCAAAGACGACGTGATGAGAGACAAAGAAGAGGATATGACGACAATAAAGCCTGATTCCGATACCGAACATCACGACGCCCCTCGGGCTTACGATCCGGCATCGGCATCTGAAGCCTCGGTCGATAGTGAAATTCTTGCCTCCTTGCCGCTCCCCTTGTCCGTTGAACCAGATTCCCTGCAAGATTTGCCTAGTGAGCGGGAATTAGTGGTCGATGATGACGATGATGACGCGGTCAAGCTCGTCGAAGAAGAGCTCGTGAGCGCCGAAACGTTTGAAGAACTCAACCTTTCAGCTCCCTTGATGGAAGCCATCAAAAAGCTGGGCTGGACCAAGCCTACGCTGATTCAGGGTCTCTGCTTGCCGCTGACGATTCAGGGCCAAGATCTTGCCGGTTTTTCTCAGACGGGAACCGGTAAGACAGGCGTTTTCCTCATTACGATCGCTCATCAGATCTTGAAGCTGCGCGATACGGTGGGGAACGAACCGAGCTCGCACCCTAAAGCCATGATTCTCGCTCCAACGCGAGAACTCGCCGTCCAGATCAGCGACGACGCGCAAGCCCTCTTCTCACTGCTCAATATCTCGAGCATGGCTGTCTATGGCGGCGTGGACTACGAAAAACAGGCCCAACAGATTCGCGATGGTATCGACGTCATCGTCGCTACGCCGGGACGTCTGAAGGATTATTTCCAAAAGAAGGTTTTCTCGACCAAAGATTGCAGCCTCTTTATTTGCGACGAAGCGGATCGCATGCTGGATATGGGATTCATCGAAGACGTTGAATTCTTCCTCAGCAAGCTGAGCCCTGAGACGCAAAAGCTGCTTTTTTCTGCGACCACCAATGAACAGGTCAAGGAGTTGGCTTTTGAATACTTGGAAAGTCCCAAGTATATTTCGGCCAATCCTGAAATCATCACTCCAGAGCGCATCGAACAACATGCCGTCATCTGCGATTCAACGCAGAAGCTGCAGGTCATGCTCGGGCTGCTCCGTGACCATGCACCCGTCTGCTCCATCGTCTTCGTGAATACAAAGATTGTAGCAGAGTGGCTGCACTATAAGTTGGTTGGCAACGGTATCGACGTCGATCTGATAACGGGCGATCTTCCGCAGAATAAGCGGATTGCTTTGATCCACCGCATTAAAGCCGGGGAAGTGAAAGCATTGATCGCCACCGACGTGGCGAGCCGCGGATTGCACATCGCTGGAATTTCGCACGTCTATAACTTCGACTTGCCAGATGAAGCGGCGAACTATGTTCACCGTATTGGTAGAACAGCACGAGCCGGAGCTTTCGGGTCGGCCTACTCGCTGATCTGCGAAGACTACGGTCACAATCTTTTGGCAATTCAGAAGTACCTGGGAGAAAACGTCTCCATTCAGATCGAATGGTTCCCTGATTCCTATCTGCAGATCGAAGACAAGGCTGGCAATCCTTACAAAGATGAGAATTTTAAGGGTTACAGTATGAAGGACGATGATTCAAAGAACGGCCGGAGACAAGGCAAGCCAGGCGGCAGTGGAAGTCGCCAGCAAGCTCCAACACCTCCTATGCAGAAAACCGATGGTCTCCGCCTCGAAGGTCGAACCAAAGGCCAAGCTCCTAAAAATCCACAGGAACCACGCCGTGAACGCGGCGGCAAAGATCGCGATCTGAAGCAGCAGCCAGTTGCGGCTAAGGGCCCCGGTCGTACCGCCCAGCAAGGTGGACGTCAACCTAAGACGGCGGACGTTACTCAAGAAAGAAATCACGGACGCAATCGGCATCGCAAGCCG
>CANJJY010000138.1 GCA_947474445.1 Oligoflexaceae bacterium | reverse complement strand
GCTTTACGCATTGGTTTGCCTGTGATCTGACAGCGCAATGCCTCAACGCATTTCTTCTCGGCTTTTACGCGCTGGTGGTTGGGTTTCCTCCGCCCTGCCAGCGAGCTTTCATCTTAATTGTTCTGCAAACGGGAGCCCCTCTTTTTACAGGGCTGTGGGCACGCCCTCGGTTAATGTTAGCGGCGGCATTTTGGCAAGCCCTGCTTTTTCCACTCAGTTTTACATCGCTTTCAAATATCTTGAGCTGGTCCACGGCAGCTGTCCTGGTTCAATTTTCCCGCCCGAATTGGCTTTGGTTTTTGCCGCGTGAGATGGCAATGGGAATCATAAGCCTTACCTACTTCGGCGTTCTAAGCCCGATCGGACTACTGTTAAATCCTTTGCTCGAACACGTATGGGGCCCGCTTTTGCTCTTAGCGGCAGGGGGAATGGTTGCGACTTCGTCTCAAAGGGAATGGATCAACTATACGCTCGACATTTTTCATGAATTTCTTCGGGCTGCCCAAGCATTGCAAATTGAACTATGGGACGTGCCCTCATTGACCTGGAACAAAGCACACCTATTTGGATGGAACGGCCTGGCTTGGTTGCTCTCACTGATTTGGATCGTGCGACTCTCAAGCCGGCCAGAGAAGAAGCCAACTCCGAGTCAA
The DNA here is from genome assembly GCA_947474445.1 of Oligoflexaceae bacterium. GTDB lineage: Bacteria > Bdellovibrionota_B > Oligoflexia > Oligoflexales > Oligoflexaceae > Oligoflexus. Next base: position 9,632 of record CANJJY010000138.1, on the reverse strand, counting down.
AGACCTTGACGGAAACTTGCTGTTTTCGATGGACTGCCGTAGCCTAGAGGGTATCGTCCTCGTCAGGAAAGGGCCTTCCATGCGCGCTATTATCATCGACGACTCCCCCCGCATTCGTAGCGAACTCAGACAGACTTTAGGGCGTCTCGGCTGGACCGTGGTTGCAGAAGGAGCCAATGGGATAGAAGCTTTAGAACTTGCGGAATTACACAAACCAGATTTGATGACTCTAGATATAATTATGCCAGAGATGGACGGTATAGAATGTTATAGGAATCTACGCAAATTGTCACAGCCACCGCGCTGTCTGATTATTTCCGTCTTAGCTATTGAACCCCGGGTGATGGCCGCCTACGAAAGAGAAATACTTGCCAGCCACTTTTTGAAGAAACCTGTTCAAGAAAAAGAATTGCGAGATCGAATCGAAGCGATCATGAGCATGCCTCCCTTACCTCTTCCTCCCCATGCGGATGCCTTAGATGGTCCTCCTATTCCGCTCAATTCTCAATTGCCGACGATAGAAGAAATCTAAAGTCAGTCGAATGTCGACTCAAGGCAGAAGTGTAAGATGATGATTTGAGTGGCGCGCGGGGCTTAGCCCCGCGTAATTTAGGGAGCTTTTATTTGAGAAGTCGATGAACTCCGACCGATAGAAGCGGACAACTTTTGAAGTTCTTCTTCTTCCTTGGCTGCCCGTCTCTTTAAGCTGGTAAACACACTGAATCCTGCGATCATCAAGGCAAACAGTGAGACCAGCAGCAAGGCGGGATGCCAGCTGATACCCAAAAGGAAGAAGAAAGCCGCAGCTAAAGCAGTAACATAGGCGTTGATCATGACTTTGTCGTGATAAACCATAGCGAGTTCGCCGCTCAAAACGCCTTTCGCATAGCCGTCGATAATTAAGCGCTTTTCTTTTGACCGATAGAAATGTCGGGCAAGGCTCTTCGGACGATAGATATCGCCGACTTTCCAAATCGGAACGTGTATCAGCTGAATCCCTGCGACTTCCAATTCGGTCCGGTAATCGATCAGGTAATCGGCGTTTAGGCAGGCGAGCTTATAGTGATAGAGTTCAACATGGTTTTGAGCCCGTCGGAGCCCTTCGTTTTCATCGACTTGGATACCGAGGATCGGCAAGCTATTGGCATACTTAAATTCAAAATAATGCCGTCCTTCGTATGCGGAGCGCTGCTCCTCGGCCATCAATCGGCCGCGAGAAAAAGTTGAGTCAAAAGGAAACCCGTCCCACTCGACGGATATCGGTTCGGTTGGCTCATGAAGACGCGTTAGGCCCCACGTTTCGCAGATATTTGATCGAGCAGAAATGGCCCAACGATAGCTTCGACGAAATTGGCCCGTTTCAACTAAAAAATCATTGGCAGAATGGCTCATGATGCTGCGGTTCTGTTTGCGAACCAGGCCTTTCCAAGCGGTGTGGCCTTCGAGGGAGACTATCCAGAGAGGAATGCTGAAGCCCTGAACATCAACAACATAAAACTCCTTGTCGACGGCACCCGGTTTGTGATGGATGCGCCGCAACCATTCCAGCGCCAGCTCCTTGATAGTTGCTGCGTCGAGGAGATTAGGTACGATGTAGTGGTCGCCAAAAAGTTCTTTTTGCCCAGTCTCAGCATGAAATTTAAAAGTCGCCGAGCAAAAGGGGCACAGAAGCAAATAATCCAAGAAATTATACTGGGATGCCTTATTACAGGCAGGGCACTGTAATTCGTACACGGCCGCAAACCTCCCGCTTTCTTCCATATTATCATGCTCTGGCGGTTGACAGGGGGATTCTCGGCATTACGTTTAAAAGGAGCTGAGCTAAGGTGTCCAATTGACGTAAAAGCCTTGCCGCCTTAAAACCTGCGCCATAGAGCACGATAGCCCTAAAGGATGGAGTAACTTATGGGAAAAATTATAGGAATCGATTTAGGTACCACCAACTCTGTGGTGGCGGTAATGGAAAACGGACAGCCCGTCATTATCGCAAACGCAGAAGGGAAGAGAACGACCCCTAGTGTGGTGGCCTTCACCAAGACCGGGGAAATTCTTGTTGGCGATGCTGCCCGACGTCAGGCTGTTACCAATCCACGGAATACCGTGTATTCAGCTAAGCGGTTTATGGGCTGTACGTTTGATGAGCGTAAAGATGAAGCTGAAAAGATGCCGTATAAGGTTCAGCGCGGCAAAAGCAATATGGCTGTCTTTGAGATCGACGGCAAATCCTATACGCCTCAGGAAATTGGTGCCAAGGTTCTCGGCAAGCTTAAGCAAGCTGCTGAGGATTATCTTGGTCATCCCGTTACAGAAGCTGTGATTACAGTTCCCGCTTATTTTAACGATAGTCAGCGTCAAGCGACTAAAGATGCGGGTCGCATCGCCGGTCTCGACGTTAAACGCATTGTTAACGAACCGACGGCAGCTGCTTTAGCCTACGGTCTCGATAAGAAGAAGAACGAAAAGATTGCCGTTTATGACTTCGGTGGCGGTACGTTTGATATTTCGATTCTAGAAGTCGGCGAGAACGTCGTCGAAGTTCTCGCAACCGGTGGGGACACCCATTTAGGTGGCGATAATATCGATGAGGTCCTTATCAAATGGCTGGTTGATGGCTTCAAGTCCGATACGGGTGTCGATGTAAGAAACGACCCGATGGCTATGCAGCGTTTGAAAGAAGCTGCTGAAAAGGCCAAAATCGAGCTTTCATCAGCGCAGCAAACCGACGTGAATTTGCCTTTCTTGACGGCTGATCAGAGCGGACCTAAGCATTTGAACGTGCCATTGACGCGCGCAAAGTTTGAGCAATTGATCAATGCGATCGTCGAAAAGACTCTTGAGCCTTGTCGCCAAGTGCTCAAGGACTCCAAGCTTAATATCGATGAAGTTCAGGAAGTTTTGCTGGTCGGTGGTTCAACGCGGATTCCTCTGGTTCAGCAGAGAGTCAAAGATTTCTTCAAGCGTGAGCCTAACCGAACTGTCAACCCTGACGAAGTCGTAGCAATTGGTGCTGCGGTGCAAGGTGGAGTACTCGCGGGCGACGTGAAAGACGTGCTCTTACTCGATGTGACTCCTTTGACTCTGGGAATTGAGACCTTGGGTGGCGTCATGACGAAGCTGATCGAACGTAATACGACGATTCCAACTAAAAAGAGTCAGGTGTTCTCGACAGCTGCAGACAGCCAAACATCGGTGGAAATCAACGTTCTGCAAGGGGAGCGGGATATGGCAACCGATAACCGGCAGCTTGCTCGCTTTACTCTCACCGAACTTCCCGCTGCTCCGCGCGGTGTGCCTCAAATCGAAGTGGCCTTTGACATTGATGCAAACGGTATTTTGTCGGTTTCGGCCAAGGACTTGGGTACTGGCAAAGAACAGAGAATTCGGGTCGAAGCGGCAACGAAAATTGACGATAAAGACATCGACAGGATGGTGAAAGACGCGGAATCGCATAAAGAAGAGGACCGTAAGCGTCGTGAGGCGGTGGAAAATCGCAATGCTCTCGACAGTCTGATTTTCTCGACCGATAAGTCTTTGAAAGATAGTGGCGACAAGGTTCCTGCTGATGTTCGCGCGGAGGTCGAGAGTGCTCTTTCGGAGGCTCGCTCTAAACTCGAATCGGGACAAGCCGAAGAGTTGAAATCTGCTCGGGAAACTCTCGAAGCCAAGTCACACAAATTAGCCGAAGCTCTTTATAAGCAGGCCGGCGCTGGCGCGAGCGGTGGAGCGACGGGAGCAGGACCCCAGGCTGGTGGTTCGTCGAGCAAGTCGAGTGACCCGAACGTAGTCGACGCGGAATTCGAAGACAATAAGTAAAAAATCTTCTTAGTTCGAGTTAAAGAAAGACCATCTGCGAAGATGGTCTTTTTTATGATTCAAACCAGAGTTTCTCTAAACCTTTGTAGGGCTTGCCAAGCGCTGACTTTTAGCTGAGGCTGGGCTAACATGGCTCGCGGATGCGGGATCAGAAGCACATGACCATCAGGAGGTAGGCGCCTTAGTTCATTCAAGGCGATGTCGTGCAGGCCAGCTTTGGCCAACATCATTGCGCCTCCTGGTCCTAATGCCAAGAGATGTCGAAACCTGCTCACCGCGAGATCAAAGGCAGTACCTTGATCGACAATTTGAAAAGACTGAAGGTCGAGACCGAGGGCGCCTGCAATGCGTGTGACCATGTCTTTTTCCACGGGATTACTCAATTCATCGACGACTATCACCAAGCGGCAAGTCTCGGGGGGCACAAGCTGAGGAATGGACGTAGCCATTTCGGGAGTCAGATGAGTCGATTGGGCGCGCGACTTATAGGTGAGACCACGGTCTTCTAACCAAAAGAGGTAATTCGCAATTTTTGGGTCGAGTGATCCGCGGTCGAGATCACGGCGCGACATATAGAAAACTCCTGCAAAGACTTAAAATGCCAATAAACGAGTCTGACCCATCATCTCTTATGCCAGGCGGAACGAGCAGTAACAAGCTCTGTTGACTAATTTAGGAAGCCTTGGTTTGGGAGGTATTTTGACGACGGCCAATTAAATAGGCCTCTATGGCTGCGAAAGCTTCTGCCACCTCGAGATCTGGATTGATCTGCCGCATTCTCTCTTTAAGAAAGTAAGTCTTCGCAAACTGCTTAGTCTTAAAAGTCGCATGAAGGAGGACAGGGAAAAGTTTGGTCGGATCCGCCATGGCTTCCATACCGCTGTGGAGTGCAGAGATGGCCAGAGAAGGTTTTCCGAGCTCAAAATACATTCGTCCCAAAAGAATATGAGCTGTTGGATCTTTGGTGAGTTCCCCATAGCGCTTATAGACAGCCGTTGCAGCTTTTAAATCCTTGGCCTTTAAGTGGAAGTTGGCCATCATCACATAGGCGGGAGCGTAATCCGGTTTGCGTTTAATAGCAGCATCTAAGGTCGCGAAAGCCTGTTCGGTCAGTCCAAGATTAAAATAGTATTCGGCCAGGACTGTGTATGTATCAAGGCGATCGGGATGCGATTTTTTCTCATCGAGAAGGGCGAGTTCCGCGACCCGCGAGTTTTTGAATTTCTTTGCGAATTGCACGATAGCCTTGAGGGGGCGGCTGTCACGGGGATGATGGCGCCTATAGCGCTTGAAATAATATATCGCCTTATCCATGTTTTCTGCCATAGCGTAGGCGGTACCCATGCCGTACAGCGCCTCTGGGTTTTTATTGTTTTCCAGAAGGGCTAGCCGATAATGCTCAATCGCTGCCTCGGTATTGCCATCTTTGAGCAGCATATTCGCTAATTTTATTTGTCGCAGAGGTTGTTTTGGATGAAGGTCCAGCTCCTGAATTAACGCGCTTCGCGCGTTCGGGAAGTCTTTGATATCTATGTATAGATTTGAAAGAGTAATGTAATTTTTAAGATAGCTGGGAGAGACGCGCAAATTTTCTAAAAGCTGATCGACGGCTAGCTGTGATTTTCTCTGCTTCATCAGCAAGACGGCCTTGAGGTGTTGTCCCCGGGGGCTATCTTTTAGCTGAAGTGCACTTTCGAGCAGCTTCTCAGCAGCCTCAAAATCATTCTCTTGAATTCGTTTCTCTGCCATCCTTAGTCGAGCCAGCACTGGTCCCGGAGCGTGATATTGATTGAGGACCTTGATGACTTTCGCCTCGAGTTCTTCAGCTTGAAAAGGTTTGACAATATAATCTTCGGCTCCTTTATTTGCAGCTTTGACGATATCTTCTTTCTCAGAAGCACCTGTGACGATGATAAAGGGAATGTCAGAGCCCGTGTCACGCGCTCTGAGATGATCTAATAATTCGAATCCTGAAATAAAGTTTATATCGAGATCGCAGATGACGAGATCGACGTTTTGAGTGTCGATAATCGATCGAGCATCTTTGCCATTATGAGATTCAAGGATTTCAGAAAAATCGAGTTTTCTCAGAACTTTGGCGATAGTTTTCCTGATGAGATCGTGATCGTCGACGATCAGGCCTCTCAAACCTTTGGGAAAAGAATGGGCAGCTCGTTCCATAATTCGGGGACTCCAGCAGGGCTCATCGGTTGTTCTGGAGCAAACTTGAAGAAACCCCTAGTTCAATTCGATGAGTGCTGCAGGGCCATAAGATAAGTACGCGAAGTCTTGTCGTTGGGATTGCTAAGTTGCGCTTGTTGCCAAAAATGGACGGCTCCATCCTGATCACCAAGTCGAAAGGATAGTGTCCCCATAAGATTGAGGCTTTCTATATGGGCAGGACTCTCTTCAAGGATGAGACTCAGCTGCTCTTGGCTTTGGTGAAAAGAACCCAAACGCAAATAGAGCTTGGCTAAGCGCAGTCGAATATCGGGCATTCGCGGGAATACCTGGAGGGCTTTTAGATATTCCAAAGCAGCCTCCTGACTGAGGCCGGCTTGTTCGTAACCCTTTGCGGTGCTGGTATGTAAGTTGGCAACGCGACCTAAGATCAGATCTGGTAGGCTCTGTCTTTCGGTGAGGAGGGTATGGGCTTCGTTATAGATCTTTTCAGCCTGATCATAGAATCCAAGGTCTGATAAGGTTACAGCCATGTTCAGGTAAGCTTCGATATAGCTTGGATTGGAAGCGCGGGCCTTTTCAAAGAAATCCAAAGCCTGAGAAAACTGCGATTGCCGATGATAAACAAGTCCTAATAGATTTAGCAGATTAGCTAACTGCCCATGTTCTTCCAGGGCCGATTTGAGTAGTTCTTCAGCTGCTTGAAAGCGCTGAAGACGCAAATAAATCAGAATCTTATCCTGCAATTCGCTAAATAAGCGGCGATCCTTTGAAGACATGAAAAACTCTCCGCTAAAGGGGGCGGTTAGATTTTCATTGTATCAATTTGTTACTGTTAATAAACACAAGACTTAATGACTTGAGCGAGGCCGGCTTGGCTCTCGCTCTTGTTAGGTTAGTTAGCATCAAACGATCTTGCTTAGGCAACGGCCGAGGCTTCAAAGCGCCTGGTTACCAAGACTTTGATTTGACCAGGAAAGGCTACTTCTTGCTCAATTTTGCGGGCGATTGCTGCACAGAATGACTGCAGTTCTTCTTCTTTTATTCGCTTGTGATTGACCCCGATATGAACCTCTCGTCCGCCGTTCATAATGGCAACTTTTTGAATCCCGGGAAAACTCTTGATCGCTTCTTCCATAGCAGAGAGGCGTTCTTGGTAGCCCTCTTCCAGGTTGATACGCGCTCCTGGTCTGGCTCCTGAAAGCGTATCCGCAGATTTCAAAACATAGGAGAGTGGGGTATCCAACACGAGGTCGTTATGATGTGACATAACAGTATCACAGATGAGCCGCTTTTCACCAAAGCGATCAGCGTAATCCCCGCTGATAACAGCGTGGCTGCCTTCGATGCGGTAATCGATTCCTTTGCCAATATCATGCAAGAGACCACATCGCTTGGCCAAATCGGGGTCAACTCCAAGCTCTCCGGCCAGCAATCCAGCGAGGCGGGCAACCTCGACCGAATGGTGGTATTGGTTCTGCCGGTAGCTCGTTCGCCAGTTTAAGGCCCCGACCATTTTTTGAATTTCTTCGTGGATGTTGTTTAGTTTCAATTCCTGAATAGCCTGCCGGCCAAGTTTAAGTGCCTGTAGCTCGATTGTTTTACGATGTTTAACGTAGGCTTTGTCGGCTCGCCCCCACTGGCTTGGACCGCGCGGCAATAGCTCTTCGAGCGTGAGACGGGCCGCTTCTTTATTGATGCCGTACCCTCCCCCCAATCTGATGATGGGTGGTGCTCCTTCAGGCGTCTGCGGCGATAAGGTGATTTCCACGCCCTCGGTTAACTGGCGAAGTGTTTCGATAAATTCTGGATGAGCTTCAAGAGCCTCGAATAGTCGAGGGTTCACGATATCAACGTGATTGGTACTTTTAGGCCAAACAAAAGTCGGCTGATAGCGAGAAAGTAATCGGCTTAAAACTCTTTCAGCCCCTTTCTTTGAATGACTGTCGAGATCGTCCACCAGTTCTTTGATTCGCTTTTGGCTGTCGAGCTGCCGTTCTGTGACGATGTTTTCAGCTATGCTCATGCAAGTGCTGTTGCGTTCAACGTCCGCGATGCGAGCCAGCTGTTCTTGTACCTTGAGAACAACATCAGCATTTTGCTGATGAAAACTTTCAAGTTGTAAAACCAAGTCTTCGACTTTCTTGGCTTGAACTTTAAAAGTAGCTTCCAGTTTCTGGATGCGTTCGTCTTCATGCCCCAAAAATTGCTCTTGCATGTCGAGATCGTTATCCGCGGCCTCAATGGTCAGGCGCTCTTCTTCCAAATTGGCTTCTAATTCCTCTCGCATAGAAATGATGCGCTCTTCGGATCGCTTACGCGTTTCGACTAGCAATTGTTCTTTTCGCTGCCGTGCCTTTTGAATGACTAGCGCTCTCTGCTCCTCGTGGGTTGCTCGAAGCTTTCGAGGCAGCAGTGATCTGATGGCGGCAAAAATTACATACCCTGCCGCAATTCCTACGAATGCGACCAAGGCGAGGTATTGAGGTGAAAGATGTTCCACTTATATGTCCTTTCTTCTGACGACTGATGTCTTATCGGTCAGATTGGGAACTTAATGTACCGATCTCAGCGATTATACGCCAAGAGAAAAGTGGCCGTTATCCGAAGTCACAGGCAAAATCCCCTCGCCGGCGTTTAATCGTCCCAGAGATTGGGTGAATTCTTCTTAATTTCAGAGGGTTGCATATATTCAGCCAACTCTTTCGTGCCGAATAAAATTTAGCTCAGGGAGAATCAAGGGCTCGCTGTTTTATTCGTCCCATGCCACAATAATGATCATATCTGAACCAAGATCGCTGTGTCAGGCGGTTCTCCACCAGACGGGTCAGCATGGAAAAAGAATTTAGCCCAGAGATGGTGTTTCTCGCGGAATTAAGCGCAAATGCCGGAGCTGTGCTTATGCGTTATTTTGGTGGGGAAGTTCATGCCCGTCATAAAGAAGACCAAAGCATAGTAACCGATGCCGATTTGGCAAGTGAAAAGCTGATAATAGACACCCTTCTTAAAGCGAGACCGCGCGATACAATCTATTCAGAGGAAGCTGGCCTTTCGTCGGAGCAGCGAACTCCAGGTTCTTCCATTTGGATTATTGACCCCCTCGATGGAACGACCAATTTTTCAAATCGCTATCCCTTCTTCTGCGTTTCCATCGCTCGAGGTGAATACACGGAGGCGGGATTCATTCGCGTGATGAGTGGTGCGGTCCATGATCCCATTCGAAATAAGACCTACGTTACAGAAAGGGGCCGAGGAGCTTGGGTCAATGATAAGGCTATGAAGGTCACTTCTGTTCGTCCGCCAGAAGATGCATTTATTGTGACGGGCTTCGCTTATAAGCGCGGTGAAACTCTCAAAAGAGATATTGAGTCATTTTGGAAGATTGCGCAGACCTGTCAGAGTATTAGGCGTGATGGCGCTGCTGCGCTCGACCTCGCCCTCGTCGCCGAAGGAATCTACGATGGATACTGGGAGTCCGGTCTCAAGCCCTGGGACTTAGCGGCCGGGGCTTTGCTGGTTGAGGAGGCAGGAGGATTCGTGCGCAATTACCCTGGACCCAAGCGAGCGGCCTATGACATCGAAAGTGGAAATGTGATCTGTGGAACGCAAGCGGTGGTAACATTTATTGAAGGGCAAGT
>CANJJY010000137.1 GCA_947474445.1 Oligoflexaceae bacterium | reverse complement strand
GTTGGAGCTCCAGATTCTGTCTTGGTGTCAGCTTTACGATCCAAAGACGGTTACTCGGCATGGGTACAACACCTCCCAGACGGTTCATCAACTCTTGCGGATAGGCTGAGGGCAGACCCAGAGCTTCGAGTCGCTGCGAAGCTTTCTGGAGATATCGACTTCCCCGCACACGCTGCTGTTCGGAAATGGTTTCTCTCGGCGAGAGGAGCGTGGCTCCTATCATGCAAAGGACGTCAGGATCTTCGCCGGCAAAGCGCCGATTGAGCTGAAGGAATTCGCGCAGAGCGAGTTGATTGCGATTGAGCATATAAGAGGTATAAGCGTAGTAGAACTGATAGGTGCTTTGGACTGGAAAATTGGACCTTAGGCGGCGAGCAAAGCGCCAAGCCCGCTTGAAGTTCTTGGTCGCAAAGGCGTCGTGAAATCCAATTTCAAAAGGCAGAGGACTGGTGCCAAACACGTCTTTGGTGTCGTTGAACAACTGGCCGAGAGTTTTCATCTTTCCAAAGCGGTGAGCGACAAGACAGGCTCGCCTGAAGTGAAAATAGTCCGCTGAATTGCGAACCAAAGAACGGACCAAGAGTGTGCATTCCGCATCTTCTATATCGACATGGAGAACCAGGGCGAGTTCTTTATAATAGGCATTCACATGATGCTTGCGCATGGCCCTTGCCACGAGGTGGGCTGCTTCCAATTCGCCCAGTTCGTAATGAGCGAGTCCAACCAGTGCATACAGTGGCACCCATGAGGGATGTTTGAAGTTAATCTGTCGATTGATGTGAGAGAGTATCAAACGCAGGCTGGCTTCATCACCTTCGTCGGCCAGAAGTTCGATCCAGAGCCTATAAAGGGCGGGAGCCGCTTCCAAAGAGACATCACCGAGTGCGTCGGCTAGTTGGGCGATGACAGCCGTGCTTTCACCTTGCCAATAGAGACGCAAAGCTTGCAAATAAGCACCTGAGGGCTTTTGTTCGCTCGAATGTGAACGGGGAGCTATGCGCTTAGCCATCAGTTTCCTCCAGACAGGGTCCAAAACACAGCTTGACTGCGTGCTAAGCTGGTTTCGGCGCCGTCTGGCAAAACTTTAGGTTTAACTGGCTAATTTTATGAGATATTTTTTGCCTAGTGACCTAGGCAAAAAAGTGCTCATCTGAGGATGGGGATGCTTAACTGGCAATCTGGGCGTCAGGCAGGTGATTAAAAGCTGGCATTTCATGGATGTTAGGAAATGCTGGATTTTGCGCCACTTGTTCAGCAAGGGCTGTAACTTCGTCCGCTCGTTCGATCAGCAGATCGCGAAATTCAGCGTAGCAGCCGTCGCACATGGCCTGGCCGATCATCGGCCCGCCTAATTCGCCCCACGAAACAAGAGCAGTCCAAGCATGACTGCTAAATTCACGGTAGCGACTCTTGCGATCTTCACTGCACACTGAGCAATTGGTATGAACGGATCGGTTCACAGGTCCCCCTCCTCTATCGGTCGAAGACAATGACTTCTCGGCGGCTGAGACCAGTCGGATTTGTTTAGCCGAAACTCTGCTTGGATGAAATTAACCCAAGTACAAGAGCTCACTAGCCAAGACTTTCCAGTCTAGACGATTTGAAGTATTTAGTTATTTGTAGTGCTCGTGCTTCATTCTCCACATCCACCTTTTCATGTCAACAAAAAACTTTGTTGACATGAAGTGCGCAAATGAAGCGAGCTGTAAGTGTACTCTGCAAAAAAAATGTAAAGAAACGAGACATTTTCTTGCTTTAGTTGACACCTCGGTAGGGTTCTCGATCAAAGTAGTAACGCATGATTTCTTGTTTTATGTTGTGAAAACGCAAACTCTCTGCGCGGTGGGTCAAGAGCGGCTTCCAAACTTCATTGGCTTGTGTGAAAGCGCCATTGCGATATTTAACCAGTCCACGCAGATAGATGACTTCTGGGTCCTTGTCGCCTTCGCTATCTTCCAGGTAGACCTCCGCTTGCCTGACCTTGCCTAGCTTTAGCAATCCATGCGCCATCACTCGCAGCGGTCGCTTGTCCTTGTGCGTACCTAGATCCAGGGATAGCCGCGCGTATTCTACGGCCTTTTCAAGCTTCATACCTCGCCAGATGTAGCAATCGGCTTGCTCCACATAGGCTTTAGCTCTTTGCCGGTCGCTCAAACCAGGGATTAAAAGCATCTGATCAAACCACATGCTCGCTGATTCGAGTTCCCAAAGTTCTTTGAACAGTACACCGAGCGACCAGTAGATTTCAGGACTATCAAAATTGGTATTTAACAGCTTAATCAGGTCGTAAATCCCTTGCTGTGCGCTGAAGCTCTGAGCGGCCTGGACCAACCTCAGGAGGATCTGTTCCTCACCTTCGACGTAGAGAAAACGAAGCTTCTCGCGGGCGTAGACCAATTCAACCTGCCGAGCCGAAGCCAGCTGCCTTGTTTTCTTATCGTATTCCGCCCAGTTTAAATCAGACTCATCTCCGACAGCTAGCCGACGCAAAGTGGCATCAGTGTTCTCTATCTCACTTTTGCTCTGGGATTCATCGGAAAGAGTCCGAATCTGGAGCAAGAGATATGAAATATTCCAAGGATCGTGTTCGAGCACGCGATGCAAGCGATCAAGGCTGTTCTGGTATTGCTGTTTTCTAAATTCATAGTTAGCTTCCAGCCACAGAAGTTCGCAGAGTTCTTCATCATTCAGTTTCTCTGGATGATCGATACTCTCTAAGATTTTCTTGGCGCGCTCAGGATCTCCATATTGCATGGAAAAAGCTGCGTATTTAAGCGTTGCGATGCGACTGAAATTGTCCAGCTCATACATTTTTTGAAAATGGCGGGCAGCCTTGTCTTTATTGCCCAGCCGCAGATAAGCATCGCCCATGTGCCCATGGATATCTGGATCCTCGGGGAATTTTGCCACCAGAGAATGCAAAAGGCTCAGGAGCTCGACTTTGTCGTTTGGATTATCAACCAGCTTTTTCAATCGCTCTTTGCTGATCAAATAGTCTTCGACATTGACCTGGGCGATTTTGAGCTTGGAGACCAAAAGGCAAAAACGAATCTCCGCTTGATCGGGATGAGCTTTATAAGCTTCGGTGAAGAGCTCGAGAGCGAGCCCAAACTCTCCCATCGAGAGGAATTGTCCGCCGATTTTCTGTATCATTTCCGGATTAGCGCTCTCTGCGCGGAGAATCTTCCTGTACATTTCGAGCGCATGGGGAAATTCTGAATATTCCTCGAGAACTTTGGCGGCAAAATACATGATTCCTTCGGAAATACTCTCATCTTCGAGGATACGCGTCGTGACCAGGCGACCCTGAGACTTCCTCTGTTCAGCGAGGACGAGGTCACCTTTGAGCTCAGCGATGCGTGCGGTGGCGAGGCGCTCAAAGAGCTGGATTTCTGTCGGACAGGTGCCCTTGTTTTCCATCCACCATTCAGACAAGGTTTGAATGGCTGTTTCCGCTGCAGAAAAGTCCTTCCGATCGATGAATTCCATCGAAAGGCGGCGGTGTGTTTCGAAGTTGCCGTAGACGTTGTAAGGCGCCATCTCTTCGAAGAGAAAGAAGTATTGGTCGCCTTTGCGATCGTCATTGGTTTGATAGCAGATTTGACTCAATCCAAAATAAGCAGGATACCAATTGGGATCTTGATTGATGCATTGCTCATAATTCAGTCGGGCTCTCTCGAAGTTGTTTTCAACTTCCATGCAAAAGCCGATGCCGTAAAAGAGAGAGGGGTGGGGCCCAACCGTCTTGAGGAGGCTCTGGAAGCGGATGAGAGCTTCCTTGCTGTCGATCATCTCACCGTGCTGCTCGGCGAAAATGAGCGCAACTCGGGGTACGAAATTATTCGGCTCCCGTTCGATCTGCTTCTCATAATTGAGTTTGAGATCTTTGAGAGTCTGTAGCTTGGTCGCTAACTCGACTCGCCGCAAGTGCAGCAGAAGATCGTTCCGAAAAGTTTCGTTCGCCACTAAGTCTTCAATCATCCGTTGGGCTTTTTCATAAGCCTTCACGAAGATATACTTATTGGCTTCATCTAGCTGCGGCGTCATCGAAGAATTTTGCATGAGTTACGCTCCTCAAGCGTTTCCATGCTTATCGACTGGCTTTTTACAAACTATAATCAAGTTTCTAAAAAACCTGTTACGAATCTGTCAAGATTGGATTTAGGGCGTGAGGTTTGGACTACTTAGAGCGAAGTCGAGAACGCAGAAAGGCAGGGAAGGCAGCTGGTCGTTTAGCGATTGCATGCAGAATGCGGGCAGCGACCCACGCAAAACCCGCAGCTGCGAGGTAGCGCTCACCTATAAGATGGCTCAATAGCAGAGCAAGTCCAGCAAAGCTGACGATGCTGACCAAACGAAGGCGCTTTCCTTCGAAAAGAAAGAGGGCGCGGCGCCAGGAAAATTTTGGTTCCCCGCCTTTGCCCCCTGGATTTTTACCGAAAGGGAAAAGTGTAGGGACCAGGGCGGGAACAAACTGCTGGTAGCGAATGGTTTCAAGGTCGAGCTGAGTGCGCGCTGCGGCTTGAGTGCGCAAATCCCGCCAGTGAAAATAGGGCAGCAGGATGAGAGTGCAGAGCAGTCCAGGAAAGGAACGCGTGCCGACGCAGAGTCCTATCCATAAGAGCCAGATTGCCAGCCGCCTAGGGAAACGCACAAAGCGAAAAGGGCCGTACACGCCATCACGCTTTTCGGGATAGCCATCGATCCAGGTGAGAATCAGGCAGGCGATAGCGACCACGGCACTGCCAATCCACAGCGAGCGTGCCTCGGGATGGGCCGTGAAGAGAATGCAAACCAAGAGGAAATCGTCGCCGTAATCACCTGCGAGACCTTCCGCTATGCGAGGGAGGTCGGTGCGGATGCGGTCTTTCCAGGCTCGATTCGGGGAATTCGCCAACGCTTGTAATTCCATAACCACTGTTCGGGATATATGCGGATGCATGATTCGATCGCTGCGGCCATCGCCTGGGTCAGAGCTGTCTCATCTTCCCAGAGGGACTGAGGTCCCGTGACGATCTGATAATGTATTCTATATCGCCAAGGTCCTTGACGCATACAGAAAACCGCAATGACGGGACTCTTGTGTCGAATGGCGAGCTTCGCTGGCCCCGAGACAAACTCAGTGGGAACACCGAGGAAGTTAACCTGAGGTCCGACGCGACCCTCAGGCTTTTGGTCCATGACGAAGCCTAAGTTCTCGCCGTTCTTTAATACTCTTATCATTTCGCGTAAGAGGTTTTTACTGTCGGTCCATAAAACTTCCGTATTCATCCGCGAGCGCATTCGGCCGAGGAGCCGCGTAAAAGCTGGAGATCGAGACGGTTTAGCGAGAGCATAGAATCGCTGTGAGGTCGCTATGGCAATCGATTGCGCGACGAACTCCCAGCTTCCACAGTGAGCTGTGACGATGACGATGCCCTGTTTTGCGTCAACAAAGGGTTTTACGGCCGCGCGTAGGTCATCCATTCCTTCGATCAGCAGGGGATGCTGATCGGGCCAGAGGAGGTGCTTGATGGTTTCCAGTCCGACCGCGATCTGAGATTGAAAAACCTGCTGCTGGAAGCGCCGCGCATAGCTGCTGTGGGGATGAAGGCCATAGACTTGACGAACATTGCGATCGATCAATTCTCGATCGCGTTTAATAAGCCGTGGAGCCAAACGACCGAGGCTGCGACTGACCCAAGGAACCAGGCGCAGGGGTAGTACGCGCAAAAAGACGAGCAAGATGTTGAGGCCCAGGGCGGCCCTTGGCTCTTTCAAATGGAAGGCACCTGAGCCGCGAGGTTTTGCTTGGCCTTGGCGTAAAATTCACTGGCCCGATAAGACGAGCGCACCAGAGGGCCTGAGGCCACGGATGAAAATCCCAATTCCTCAGCGATGACTGCCAATCGATCAAAGTCGGCCGGTTCGACAAATTCTTTGATAGCCAGGTGGCGTTTGGAAGGACGCATATACTGACCGATAGTGACGCAATCGACACCTGCCGCTCGCATATCTTTGAGGGTGACAATCACTTCGTCTATCGTCTCGCCGAGTCCGAGCATGAGAGCGCTCTTGGTCAGCAAGGGGTAGGATGCGAGTTCTTTCACTCTTTTCAAAACCTGCAACGATTGACGATACGCGGCGCGGGCGTCGCGGACCCGCGGCGTCAGCCGCTCGACTGTTTCAAGGTTGTGCGCGAATACTTCCGGACGAGCCTCGAGAACAGTGGCGAGCGAACTGTCCTTCGCTTGAAAATCGCCCCCGAGAAATTCTAGTTTCGTCTGAGGGCTGCGCTCGCGAATAGCATCGAAAACCTTCTTCACGTGAGCCGCGCCCCCATCGGCGAGATCGTCGCGGTCCACCATAGTCAATACGACATATTTGAGTTGCATGAGGACCACGCTCTGCGCCGTCTTTTCAGGTTCGAGAGGATCCAAAAGACCCTCGGGGTTACCCGTCTTAACATTGCAAAACCGACAGGCTCGGGTGCATGTATCGCCGAGGATCATGAAGGTCGCCGTATTAGTGCTCCAGCATTCGGTAATATTGGGACATTTCGCCTCTTCACAGACGGTAAACAGGTTTTTAGCGCGGAGGTCGCGTTTGATATCAAAGAAGACATCGCCTGTTGGAATCTTTGTCTTGAGCCATTCGGGCTTTTTGACATGTAAAGGCTGGGGAGTCACCGAGTTCTGCAGCTCACTCACGACGCGTTCCTTAAGCGAAATGATGAATCAGTCGATCGAACATTAACATCGAAGCCAGAGCGTGGCTAGAGCATGATAGAGAAGGCCTGTCGCCTTTCGCGGTGGAACATGATAGATAGGGCGATTCTTATGGGCAATCCGCGATTCGAGCCAAGATTTCAGGAGTTTCTATGCCGTCCCCATCCCGTGGACCCGTTTGGGGTCAAGTGCATCTCAGCCGGCGCACCTATCAGGCCTGGGCTGCGACGGTCGCGTCCCTGGCGAAGACGCCGCGTTCTTTGCTCAAGCCCCGCAGTGAACTGAGCGATCTTGAACTCACCGCCGCCGTGATCAAAGAGCATCGCAGCGATCTCGTGCAGCTCTGGGAGACTTTCACGACCGAGCGTGCCGACGTTTCGCGCTATCTCATGGATCCCAAGCGCGAGTCGCTGGTGTATCTGCTGGGCTTTCATCTTTCCAATCAGGCCCGAGCCCAAGGTGTGATGCAGCGGCTTGCCGCCCGCACCAGTTTATTTACTTATCTCTCACAAGCTCAGGCACCCATTCATTTGATCGATCTTGGCTGCGGAACCGGCGCTTTGAGTTTGACCGCTGTTGAAGAACTCAAACAGTTGGCGCCTGAAGCCCCACTCAGCGTTGAGCTCGTCGATAAATCCCAGCCTTTCCTCGAAGCTGCCACTCACGGTCTCAAAGCTTGGCTGGGTGATGAAGCCCTGACGACCCGTCGGCAAAAACTGGACGAATATTTTCAAAGGGAAGCCGCCCAAGGGGCACGCGATGGCCTGACCTGGTATCAACTCGGCTACGTCTGGAACGAGATCGCGCATCAGGCCAAGACCACTCAGCTCTTGCTTAAGTACCTCGATGCCGGGCTCAAGAAGGGCAAGCGTTTGATCACCCTGATCGAACCGGCCACTCAAGATTTAGCGCGCGCTGCGATGGAGCTCCGCGATGAGCTGGTGGAACGTGGCTATCGCGTTCTCTACCCCTGCCCTCATCAAGAAGCCTGTCCTATGCTCGAGCGTTCGCGTGACTGGTGCTACAGCGAGTTTGCCTGGGAGCGACCGCCTTTGTCGAAAGTGGTCGATAAAATTCTTAAAGTCGAACGGCATCGTCTCGGTGCCAGCGCTTACATTTTTGCGAGTCCTGATCTCGTGGAAGCCATGGCAGCCCTCGATCCCGTCGCCGCTACCCGGCCTCAGGCCGTGGTCGTCGGACGGCCTTTGGATCCGAGCGATCGTCGGCGCCAACCGACCTTTGAATACCTCCTCTGCACGCCGGGTGGTCTCGTCAAGGAAAAGCCGGGCGAAGGTCCTGAGTTGTTGCGCGGTCAAACCACGGAAAAGCCAGCTCCTAGGAAAAAATCGATCGATACGGCACCAGGCAAAGTATCGACCGTCCGCAGCGCATCAGCCGAGAGTTTGCCCTTCATCCGACCCCCCGTCGTGAAGAAGGTCGCGCCGCTTTCAAGGCCACCATCCGACAAGAAAAAGCGAAAGCCCAAACGCGGTTCCTGACTCAGACTTTGCGCTGAAGCTGGTCAAATGATGGGATGCCACCTAAAATAGTCAAAAAGGGGGCCACTCATGACGCTTCTCAAGAACCTTCCGCGACTTGTTTTTGGTCTGATTCTCTTTATATTCGGTCTAAATGGCTTTTTTACATTTCTACCCGTTCCCCCGATGGCGCCTCGAGCCGATGCTTTTATTCAGGCGCTGATCAGTACGGGATACATGCTCCCTTTTTGGAAGGGCACGGAAGTCGTCGCGGGACTGCTCATTTTGTTCAATCGCTTTACTGCGCTCGCGCTGGTGCTCATAGCACCGATTGTCTTAAACATTGCTGCGTTTCACGTGTTTTTAGATCCCGCCAATGGGTGGATCAGTCTCGTGATGCTCGGTCTTTGGGGTTGGCTGGTGTTGGGTCGGATGCGCAACTATCGCTTGCTGTTTGAGGTGTGAGAGTCAGCTCGATTCCTTTTCACTGAGGGGTAGATTGCGCGGCCGCACAGGGACCGGACGAGGGATAGGTAATCCTGTTCGAAAAGGCCGACTGGGTGCGCAGTACGCCGCATGAGCCTGCACCGAGACCACTTCACGTTCGGGATAGCGCAAAGCACTGAGTGTGCCTCCGTAAACACAGCCCGTATCGATGTTGATCGTATGATGGACCCAAGTCGCTTCGGTGACGGGGGTATGGCCGTAGACAACGAGAGCCTGTCCAAAGTAGTTTTGCGCCCACGGCAGGCGAACAGGCAGTCCATATGCATCGAGCTCGCCGTTCGTCTCGCCGTAAAGACAAAAGGAACGAATCTCACCCGAGCTGCGGCCTATATATTCTTCGCGAATACCCGCATGGACGACCACTAGTTTTTCTTCATCGAGAATAAGGTGATCACTGAGCTGCGAGAAAAAGCTGAATAGCTCGTCGCGAAAATTCTGAGGGCAAACATCCAGTTGTTGAATGGTATGCTCCAGTCCATGGCTGATCTTTACCTTGCGCCCCGATAGGTAGCGCATCAGCTTGTTTTCATGATTACCGATGACGCACCACCCCCGTCCCGCACGAACGGTATTCATCACCAGCTGCAAAACCTTGACGATAGCAGGTCCGCGATCAACAAGATCACCGACAAAGACCAGCTGACGACCGCTAGGATGGGAAACGAGGGGGCCTTTTGAAGTCTCATGGACCTGATAGCCCAAGCGTTCGACTAGTTCAATCAATTCATCCGCGCAGCCGTGCACGTCGCCGATGATATCGAAAGGCCCTTGCACAGCCCTTTGGTCAAACGAAGGTTTGATCCAGCTCACATGAGCTCGCTTACTTTCGGCAAAGGTATGCAAGGTATAAATCTCATGAAAACCTTCATGAGTCAGGCTGCGCCGTTGATTTTGGAGACTCTTGAATTGCCGGACGAGGGTCGACTCACTTGGCGCCGAATCGGCGTCAATCTTTTGATGAGAAAAACATTCTTCGAGAGGAATATCGAAAAGAATTGCGACCAAACGCGTGTGATACCGCCTGGCGAGTTCGATAAGCGGCCGTCGGGCCTCGGCTGTGAGATGCCAGGCATCGGCTACCGTCGGCAATCGGCGCTTGAGTCGGAGCGATACGATAGTCTGCATCAATTGACTTGCATCGTGCGAGGCGAGCGGATCCAGATCGCGCGCACTGATCATCTTGCGACAAGACTCGATCGAAACAATCGTCTCTTCAGGAAAGTGTTGGGCCGCAAAGGTACTCTTGCCCGAGCCTGAACAGCCGATGAGCACCACGAGTGAGAACTCGGGAACTTGGATGAGCATGAGCCTCCCTCCTTATGCGCCAAAAGGGTCGGATCAATCACGCCTTCTAAGAATAGAATAGGAAGCAAAAAAAGAAAAAGATTCGCTCTCGCAATTGATAGTACCGAAAAACACGAATGAGCGGGAGGAAAGAATTGAGCGACTGGTGGAAACAGGCGCTCTCATCAGCTTATATGTCAAAGTGTCGAGGCTTGCGTGAGAAAGGCCGCGAAGGATGCTGGGTAAGGTGCCGTGACACTTATCTTTTCGGGCCGCTCGGGATGGGTGAATACTAGAGTATGAGCATGAAGCAGTTGG
>CANJJY010000136.1 GCA_947474445.1 Oligoflexaceae bacterium | reverse complement strand
TTCAACACGATTACCTATGCCGGCAACGTCGAGTATGAGAGCACCACGATCCTCCCGAGCGATGACACGGGCACTCTCACCAACAACAGCAATGCTTCATCAGACCTCAAATTGAGTGGTTACGGAATAGCGCCCCATCTAGCGATGTCGCTTAAACGGGTGGGTTTGGGTTTTTCAGTCGAGAGCGCGCACCACGAAGCTCTCTATTCGTATACCCACCAAAACTTTTCAGCGGGATCGGAAACGGTGAGCGAGCCCGCTTCGAGCGGAGATCTCGCGGTTATAAACGTCACAGATACCCAGAAATCAACTCTCGACGTCAGCGGCTACGGCTTTAATATTTCTCTCCTCCCTCTCCCGAAACTGACCAAAACGATTAAACTGGCGACGATTCTCGGCGTCAAGAGTCTGAACGCTAAACACACCATCGGCCAAATCTCGAGTAGCAGCACGATCTTGGGCAGCGAATTTAAAAATGCCGTCTATCGCTATAGCGTACAGAAATACGAACTTGGCATCAATTTGAGCATCCAGCTCTTGCGAGGCTTCCGCGTGATACCCTGGGTCGACTATACGGAAACTTCGATTCAAAACAATACCCCGCTCAAGGCCGCGACCAGCGAAACGAGCTGCACCGACTACGAATGCGATATTCAATTGTTTTGGTATAATGCACCCAAGCTTCGCTATGGGATCGACGTGGGACTTTTCATCGAGGGCTTTGAAGTGCGGATTGGGGGCCTCCTCGGCACCCTCGGCAACCTCAATTCAACGCCTGATTTCATCCAGGATGATTCGCTGATGATCAGCCTTTCTTGGGATCAAAAAGGCGGCTGATCCCAAGTATTTAAGTGCCTTTCTTAAATCTCTCCGGGTAGAGCAAACTTAAAACAATCGCACCCACTAAAATAGATAGCATGAGGGGTAAGAGCGCCCATTCCGGTATGTGCAAACCGAGCAGAGGGAGGGAATGCTGGCCAATAGGCAAAGATTTTACTTCTGCGACGACTTTCACTCCTGCGATACCGACGAGGACAAAGGCCGTCTCGACTAGGATAGGAAAGCGTTCGATCAGCTTGATGAAATACGTGGCTGCGACGCGCATCATCAAGATCCCGACGATAGCACCAGTGACGAGGACCCATTTCTTGTCGGATACGGCGAGAGCGACGGCCACCGAATCGACCGAAAACATGAGGTCCATCAACTCGACAGCGAGGATAGTTTTCCACAGGGATTTCCAGCCTACGCGTGGGATCAGGTGCAGCTGATACTCCTCCGACGGGAAACGAAAGCTGTGCGCTTCTTTTTCAGGTTCGAGATGCTCGCCCTTCTTTTTAAGGAAGAGTTCGTTGACGGCGAGCCAGATGAGGTACATGCCGGCGATGAATTTGATCCAATCCTGCTCCATGAGCCATACGCCGATAAAGACGATGCCGATGCGCGAGACATAAGCGCCCCAGATGCCCCAGAGGAGAGCTCGCTTTCGATCTTCGGGATTTTTAAGACGGTCTGACACCAGCGCCGCCAAGGCTAAAGCATTGTCAAAGGACAAGAGCCCTTCGAGGATAGCGAGTTGGAAAACTAAGCCAATTTGTGTTGGTGTGATCGTCTCTATGAATGCCATGGGATCCACAGGTTCCTCTTTCTTATCGATAAATGCGCAGCTATATTGGCATGTGTACTATTCTCAGGAATTTTTTACTCTAGCTGTAAAGCCCTATCGGTGCAATGAGGCTGTGGAAAGAGGGTCCTCATTTGGACAAAATGCTGCTTGAGGGGCCATCGGACCCAGCTCAAGCTGGCGAAAATTGCGTAGGATCAGTATATCCTACAGGGATCTACAATCACGACGCGCAGTGGGCGCGAAAGGATGCAAGCGATGGCTGTGACGCAGAAAAAAACGATACTCTCCGGCATTCAACCGACCAATCGCCTGACGCTTGGCAACTACTTAGGGGCCATCAAAAACTGGGTCAAGATCCAGAGCGATTATACCTGTTTTTTTATGGCGGTCGATCAGCACGCTATTACCACGAGGCAAAAGCCCGAGGAATTGCGCGAGAATACTTGGTTCGCAATTGCAAGCTACATCGCAGCTGGGATCGATCCAGCTACCTGCAGTCTCTTTATCCAATCGCAAATGCCGCAGCACACGCAGCTGGCCTGGATCCTCTATTGCAACGGCTACATGGGCGAACTCAATCGCATGACGCAATTCAAGGACAAGAGCTCGAAGACCGGCGCGAATATCCCCGTTGGGCTTTTCACCTACCCGCTGCTCATGGCCGCGGATATCTTGCTTTACGATGCGCAGCTCGTCCCCGTCGGAGAGGATCAAAAGCAGCACGTTGAGCTGACTCGCGACGTCGCCCAGCGAGTGAACGGGATTTATGGCGAAGATGCCTTTGTTGTCCCCGAAGCATTCATTCCTAAAGTCGGCGCTCGCGTTATGGATCTACAGACGCCGACGGCGAAAATGAGCAAAAGCGCTGTCAACGAAAGCGGTTCAATCTTTCTCGCCGATAGCGCCGATCAGATTGAAAAGAAATTCAAGCGCGCCGTCACCGATTCGGGCAGTGACATCACTTTTGATTTCAACGAAAAACCAGGTGTGAGCAATCTCATCAGCATCCAGGCGGCGATTACCGGCGAGACCATCGACGCCGTCGTGCAGCGCTATCAAGGCAAGCAGTACGGACATCTCAAAGTCGAGACAGCCGAGATCGTCAGAGGCGAATTGCTGCCGATCCAGCTGAAGACACGTGAATTGCTCGCCGACCGTGGCGAATTGATTCGCATTCTGCGGCTCGGCGCCGAGCAAGCGGCGGTCGTGGCGGATCGAACACTCAAACGGATCTATGATCGCGTTGGTTTTGTTCGCTTCGAAAGTTGAATTCAAAAGGAGCTGCTTTGGACATCCGCAGTTATGCCGAAAGCATCTTGTTTGGAACGAGGCTCGAGGACAAACTCCTCAGTCCCGACCTGATCGCGTCTGTGTCTGACCACAGGCCATGGCAGGGAACGATCCAAGAGCCCGGGCGCCCTTCCCCTCTTCGATTTGCCACCAAACAAAGGCGGCGGCCCTTTCCTACCATGCGAGAACTTGAAACCGATGAAGGTCGCGGCATCACCCTCCACTTCTTCGCCAATCATGAGCTGTTGGCCATGGAGATCATGGCCCTCGCACTTCTTCGCTTCCCTGAGGCGCCGCCAGCCTTTCGCCTCGGACTGATTCAAACCATCCGCGAAGAACAGGAGCACTTTCAAGCTTACCTGAAACGCATGGATCAGCTGAATGTTCAGCTGGGCGATGTGCCCGTCAATGGTTTCTTCTGGGACTGTCTGAAGTCGATGCAGAATCCCCTGGATTTTGTCGTCGGGATGAGTCTAACCTTCGAGCAAGCAAATCTGGATTTTGCACAGTACTATCGGCAGACATTTGCGGAGCTTGGTGATCACGAAACGGCCTTGCTGTTAGGAAAAGTATACGAAGATGAAATCGGACACGTGAAACATGGTGCAGTGTGGCTAGAACGGTGGAAGAATCCTGAAGAGACTCAGTGGCAAGCCTACAGCCAGCGCCTCAGTTTGCCTCTGAGTCCAGCGCGCGCAAAAGGTCTTATATTCGATCGCGAAGCTCGGCGGAGGGCAAACTTGACAGAAGAATACCTCGATCACCTATACGTTTATGCGGGGAGCAAAGGCAGAGTTCCTAACCTCTATCTTTACAATGCCGACTGTGAACTCGAACTCTCGCGCGAAAGTCCTGGCTATAATCCCAATCAAGGTATGCGTAAGGTCATGGGCGATCTCATGAGCTGCCTGATGTTCGTCGCACGTCCGGGCGATGTTGTGCTCACCCAGAAATCACCGACTGTCGCCTATTGCAGCGCCATGCGCGAGTTGGGTTTTGATTTGCCTGAATTTTGCGCACTGCCGGAGTCGGCGCGCGAGCAGCAGAAGTTCCTTAAAGACCGCCGTTGGGGACGCTTGCATCCCTGGGGGTGGACGCCGCGAACCCTTGAAATCGCTCAGGGTCTGCACACCGGTGGTGCCGATCTGCCGATCGATCTTTCTCAGGATGGCTTCTGGCGGAACTCGTGGATGGAACTTTTTCGCAAGTCCGCTCTCCCTCAGCTGCGGCGTGATCTCAGGCAAGAACTGGGCGACGATGACGAATCGCTCTGGGGCCCACGCGAAGCGGATGGGGCCTTGCTCTCTGATCTCACCGATATTCTCGTGGCGATTGGCCGGTTGCATGCAGCTTTCGGGACTCCCGCTGTCATCAAGAGTCCCTACGGTTTCGCGGGTTCAGGGATGCTGCGCGCCTATCCAGGTCAGGATCTCAGCGAAGCCCAGATCGGTTGGATCGAGCGACAGCTTGAACTCTACGGCGCCGTGTTAATTGAACCTTGGCTCAAGCGCGTCACGGATCTTTCTGTGGTTTGGTCGGAGGAGAATACCCAGCTCAGCAGCTTTGTGTTTTATACCAACGCGAAAGGGCAGTATAAGGGGCATTCGCTTCAGACGCTCACCTACGCTCTCACCCCGGAACAGCGAGCCTTTCTCTTTGAAACGAAACGAAGCACGGTCGCTGGCTATGAGCAGCTCTTACGAGTCGCCGGTGCTATTCGTCAAAAGCTCGCGGACCATGGTTATCGCTATGCGGCCGGCATCGACACGATGATCTATGAGTGGAAGGGTCGCTGGTATCTGCGGGTCCTCGGCGAGGTGAATTGTCGGATGACGATGGGCCACATCGCGCGGGGGCTGCGTAAACATGTGAATCCTGCGAAGCCGAGTCTTTGGCAATCGGTCACCGTCTTGGAAGCTCAGAGCAAAGGGTGGTCGAGTCTGACACAAATGGCCGATGAGATGCAGCGTCAATTCCCCCCTATTATCAGGCACAGTCTCATTGAAAGCGGGATTTTCTTCAGCAACGATCCCGCGCAGAGCAATTATATTTTGGGCCTCGTTGCCGTCGGCAAAGCGGCCATCGCTGCCTGTGAAGGTATGGGAGCTTTGGGTGCGTCGACCCAGCCGACAACTTAAGGTTCCAGTTTGTCAAATCTTCTTGCCTCAGACTGAGGGGACCTGCAAACTGAGGGGTTTGTAGCACTACGCGACGGAGGGGTCGCAGGGCTTGGGTCATCACTCGCGAGGTTTTAGAATGTCGCTCTTGCAACGCCGTCAGGTCGCTAATCAATACCCTGCTCTCGCCCATACCGAGGACAGTTTTCTCTTAGTCCTCGAGCCGGCCCGCGAAGGCGGAGCGAGTGCACCTTGGGTTCAAGAACTCAAAAGTCGAGCGATACCGGCTCTCCAACGCGACCTTCATTATGCAAAAATTTCGATCGGCCTGACCGATCCACGTCGACCCTATGCCGTCGTCGAATGGAAGCAATGGGGACGTCACAGTCTCGAACGCCGTTGGGTCCTTTCCCATTTCTTCCGTTCTTTGCGTCAACATTTCAAGGTCAACCGCCTCTGCGCTCTGGTGTTTGAATCACCTGACATCTCCCAGGATATTGCTCTCGCGGAAGATGCTTACGTTTCGCAGATGCGGCCCAACGATGATGGTAACGATTGGGAAAGTGCGGAGCTGCTTCAAGCCACAGAGAGCAGCGTCGTGGCCCATGATCCATATAGCACCGCGCGGTGGGAAGGCTTGCTTGGCTATCGCCGCTGGATCAATGAGAATCCTGACGAACTCACTTCGCTGGAGATAGGCCGACGGCTCAAGACCTTCGCCGCTGCGCACAGCTGCAGCTTTGAAGAATTGGGATTGGATGAACTGAAGAAAGAAGGCATGAATCTTCTTCTCGCCGTAGGACAAGGCTCGCAGCGTTCCCCCTCGCGCTGTTTTCTGGTGGGATCGCAGCTCGGTAAAGATGGCAAGAAACCTCTTATGCTGCTCGGCAAGGGGATTACTTTCGATACGGGCGGCATCAATGTCAAACCTTTCGAAGGCTTTGTCAATGCGATGAAAAATGATATGGGCGGAGCGGCCCTGATGTGCCAGCTTTTTATGGCGCTCGTCAAAAGCGGATACGACCAACCCCTGCTGCTCGTTATACCCAGCTGTGAAAATCTAGTCGATGCCAATGCGATGAAGCCGGGAGTCCTGGTGCAAAGCCATAAGGGGATCAAGGTCTTCATCGAGCACACCGATGCCGAAGGGCGTCTGATTCTCGCCGATGCGCTGAGCTATGCTCATAGCCGCTATCATCCTCGTTTGACCCTCTGCGCAGCGACGTTGACGACCGCTTCTTTGCGTCAGTTCAGTCCCTATTTTTCTGCGGTGCATTTTGCGCCTGCTCCCCTGCAGGCCGCGCTACATGAGGCAGGAGGTAAATGGGGTGAGCGATTCAGTTGCTGGGAAGATTTTTTGCCTTTTAAAATCGCCAACACGAGCAAGGCAGGCGATCTGACGAATATGGGGCGCTTGCCTTCCCATGCGAATATCGGCGGCGGTTCGAACGTGGCAGCACATTTTCTTCGCGAATTCGCCGACGGACCCTTTGTTCATTTCGATATTTTCGCAAGCTGCTGGAACTGGAGTGGTGATTATCCAGGTTCCGCCTTTGGAGCGACCGGAGCTCCCTTCAATGCTCTCTTTGAATTGGTCAGACGTTTGCATGCCTGAGTAAAAATCAATCTTTTCGCGGAGGAAAAAACCGGAGATTGGGCCTTGTCATTGACGTCGGCCATCAGTCAATAGAACGTAGTCATGGCCATAGACCTTGCCTTAGCCATTGTGCGTGATCGTGATCCTAGCCTGCCCCTTTGCCTTAAAGCCTTCTCGTGGTCTTCGTAAGACGAAGAGGGAAAGGTCTTTTGCACATGATCACGATCACGCACAATGGCTAAGGTTAAGGCTAAGTCTACGGCCACGCCAAAGAACAAGTGTGTGGCCGATGCCGTAAGCAAGGCCGGAGCTTGCTTGCGGCAAATAAGAATTTTTTTCTGACAAGCAACGAAGAGATACAGAGGACAGAGATCGATGGAAGAGACGGATACTCAACTCAAAGCATTGCCGCCGCAGTCGCATCGAAAACTCTGGTGGCGTATTCTTCTCGGTGGCATCGGTGCTCTCCTCCTGGCGGAAGCTCTTTTCTTTGTGTGGATTTGGCCCGATTGGCAGGAGTTGAAGAAGGGAAAGGTCCCGCCTTCGGCTCTGATCTCAGATTATAAAGAGCAAAGAGAGTCTGATCCCAAGCTTCCCACTCTGCGATGGACGCCCGTCCAAAAGCCTTTTCCTAAAGCCATCAAGAACGTGTTTGTTATCGCCGAAGATTCCCGATTCTATGAACACGACGGTATCGATGTGCAAGCGCTCCAGGATGCCATGGACTACAACTACCGTCATGGCAAGATTCTGCTTGGCGCGAGTACCATCACGCAGCAGACGGCTAAGAATATGTTTTTGAGTCTGGCCAGGAATCCACTGAGAAAATTCCACGAGCTGCTCCTCACCTACGCTCTGGAAGCACACCTCAGCAAGGCAGAAATCCTACATATATACTTGAATGTTGCTGAATTTGGTCCCGGTGTCTTCGGCCTCGAAGCGGCGGCGCGCACCTACTATAACGTGAGCGCCCACCAGCTAAGCACATCGCAGGCGATCGAACTCGCAGCCAGTCTTCCCAGTCCCAAGAAAAACAATCCGAAGACCCGCACCCGACCTTTTCAAAGGCGCGCTCAACGGATCGCCGTTACCCTGCGCGCTGTCGATCGTTACGCGACCCAGTCGCGCGGTGGACGCGATGCAGCTGCAGCCGAAGAACTGATGAAGCGCATGGATGAACTGCGTCGGGAGATGACGGAAAACCCCTCAGAGCCGGCGCCTGTTGCTGCTTCGGAATCAGCGGATGCGCCGGCGGATCTGTCTCTGCCTCTGCCTGCCTCAGAGAATCCAAGCGAGGACGGAGCGCCATCGCCTGCCGCTTCAAGTCCCGATGCAAAGATGGAAGAACCCCCTGTGGGCCAACTTCCGCCCAGCGATCAGTCTCCGCTTCCCCCCGATCCCGCGAGTGAAGGTCAGGAAAAAGCGGCGCCTGAGGCGGAGGTGCCCACCTCACCGGAAGGAGGACCGCCATGAAAAAACAGGCTCGTCCTTACTGGCTCGATGTACCGCTCCTCCTCGGGCGACGTGAACGTCCGCCCGAAGGCCACATCTGTATCATAGGCTCTGGACTCTCGGGGGTAAGCGCTGCCTATTGGCTCCTCGAAAAAGGCTATGAGGATCTGGTTCTCGTCGATACGGCTCCAGAAGAGGCGGCCACTTTTCGCAACTGCGGCCACATCCTTTACGGAACCGTCGAATCGATGCAAGCTTTGGTTGCTCTGCATGGCGCAGAGGTCGCGAAAGACCTTTGGAACCTTTCGATCCATGTGTGTCACGAGGTACGGGAAACGATCGCCCGGCTCGGGCTTCAGGTGGACTATCGTCAGGATGGATATCTCGTTATCGCCATCGATGAAGCGGAAGATAAGGAGATCAAACAATCGATCGCCTACTTGAAGAGCTTTGGCTTTGAAAGTTCGTATGTAGATCAGGAGAAACTTGAAACCCTCGGCTTCCGGCAAACCTATGGCGGGCGCTTTGAAGCAGGTTCTGCGCAGGCCCATCCGGTCAAGTTTCGCAATGGTCTCTTGCAGCATTGTCTCGATCGAGGACTCACCTATCGATCGGGAGTAAAAGTCACAGCGGTTGAGGAAAAAGGCGATAAAGTCATCGTCAGCTCAGAAGGATGGGGAGACATTTCCTACGAAGCAGCGATTATTGCGGCCAATGCCTACTCGCCTTTGCTTTCACGTTTCTTCGCTGCGCACCGGCTGGTGGAGCCCTTTCGAGGCCAAATCATCACGTCCAAACCGCTGCGTCACGCCTTGCCCGTGACCTATCCCCATAGCTTTGATCATGGTTATGAATATGCCTTGCGCACAGAAGACAACCGGCTGATGATAGGCGGCTGGCGCAATCACACGCCGCATGGCGAAGTCGGGACTTACGATCTGACGCCGAACCCCGAAGTCGAGCGAGGACTTCGCGCCTTTGTCGATCGCCATTATCAGCTCAAGGAAAAGATAGAGTGGGAATATTCGTGGGCTGGAATCATGGCTGCATCAAAAACTGGATTTCCTTTTATCGGACCCACGGATAGCCCGCGGGTTTTCACGGTCGCCGGTTACACGGGGCATGGTTTTTCCTGGGCTCATGGCAGTGCGAAAATACTCGCTGATATTATCAATGGCGATCCCATCCCCTCTATCGTGGCAGAAGTTTGTAAACCTCTGCGTTAAGGGACGTCAAGACACTGATTTCATAGCCGCATCGAGGTTGATGCCTTTTTGTTGCAAGAGCAGCACGAGGGCCTCTTTTTCAATCGATTTCATGTAGGCGTCTCGCGGGTCGATCAGGCCTTTGGTGACCAGAGTCATCAGCGCATCGTTGAGTTGAATGTTGCCTTTGGCCTTCTGAGTCTGCATATGGTTTTGCACCATGTGAGTATTGCCTTCCCGAATCAAACTGGCGACCGCTTTGTCGACGAGCAGGATCTCTTGGGCGGCTACGCGCCCTCCACCCTTCTTTTTGATCAGCGTCTGCGAGACGACACCTTTCAGCGACTCTGCCAGCATCACGCGAACCTGTTCCTGTTGATCGGCGGGAAATTGATCGATAAGCCGATCGACGGTCGATATAGCGGTGTTGGTGTGGAGTGTGCCGAAGACGAGGTGACCTGTTTCAGCCGTTTCAATGGCGATTTCAACCGTCTCCAAATCTCGCATCTCACCGATCAGGATGATGTCTGGGTCTTCCCGTAAGGCGGCTCGCAGAGCCCGCGCGAAGGAACCCGTGTGCTTGTGAACTTCGCGCTGATTGATGAGGCAGCGCTTTTGCTTATGCACGAATTCGATAGGATCTTCGATGGTCAGAATATGATCGGTGCGGGTTTCGTTGATCAAATCGACCATCGCGGCGAGGGTGGTGGACTTGCCTGATCCCGTCGGTCCAGTGACCACGACGAGCCCTTTGTGAAGCTCACAGAGTTTGCGGATCGCCGGTGATAATCCAAGGTCATCGGCGGATAGGACTTTGTCAGGAATTTGCCGCAAAACAGCGCCGACGCCCTGCCGATCTCTAAAGACATTCACCCGAAAGCGAGCCAGACCCGGTACTTCGTAGGCAAAGTCAGTGTCGTGAATTTTCGCGAATTCCTCGCGATTGCGCGGTGGAATGATCGGTAGCAGGTAGGTGCGCATCTGATCTTCATTGATCTTCTGATCAGAGAGACGGACGATTTCCCCATCGATGCGGAGGCACATCGGTTCGTCCATCGTCAGAT